>NZ_CP017187.1 GCF_001729745.1 Enterobacter hormaechei subsp. hoffmannii | reverse complement strand
TTTTGCCAGGGTTTTCGTCGGCCCGGCACCCACGCCGATGGTCAGACGGGTACAGTCATACACGTGCTGGCGCAGCTGCCGGCCGAAGTCCTCCAGGTCCATGCAGCGCTCAACGCCGGTCAGGTCGAGGAACATCTCGTCAATCGAATACTGTTCCACCCTGGGGGCCAGCTCCTCCAGGCAGCTCATCACGCGCGCTGACATCGAGGCATAAAGTTCATAGTTGCTTGAGAACGCGTATATTTTTTCCGGGTACTTTTCGTTTTTCATCTGAAACCACGGCGTGCCCATTTTGATCCAGGGCTTTGCCTCGGCACTTCTTGCGATGACGCAGCCATCGTTATTACTGAGCACCACAACCGGCTTTCCTTTCAAATCAGGGCGGAAAACACGTTCGCAGCTGGCATAAAAGCTGTTCACATCGGCCAGGGCAAACATCAGTACATCTCCCTCGGGCGGTGGATGATGTGCGTGACGACGCCAAAGATATCCAGATCGTCCGGGTCGGGATAAATCGGCGACCAGGCGGCGTTCATTGGCTGCAGCGTCAGTCGTGGCGTCAGCAGAAGCCGTTTAACCGTAAACTCCCCCTGCACGCTGGCCACAACAATATCGCCGTGCCGGGGCTTCTCTGCACTGTCCACAACCAGCAGATCGCCATTGTAAAGGCTGCCGTCGGACATGCTGTCACCGCTGGCACGGAGATAGTAAGTCGCGCTCGGGTGCCGTATGCAGTAATCATGGAGATCCAGGTCGGACTCGACATAGTCAGCGGCAGGGCTGGGAAAACCGCAGCTGGCCAGGTCTGCAAACAACGGATGGGCCTGTGGCGGGAGTGCTTTCCCGGTGCTGAAAAGCTGCAGTTTCATCTTTCCTCCTGACGTCTAAATATACTGGTTATGCATACAGTATATTTAACAGCGCGAGGATAATCCAGATCACCTGCTTCATGAACAGGGTGAGTAACCTAAGTTACTCAAAATGCTATTTATTCTCATTGTGAGATATTTAAATTGCTCACAATGAGAAAATAAGGCTTTTTTTTTGCCATTTTGCTCTTATAATATGTATCAAATTGAGTTTAATTAACGGAGCATAATGATGAATATTTACTGCGATGATGGTTCAACTAATGTTAAGCTGGCATGGTTTGAAGGAAACGAGCTGCAGACCCGGGTTTCAGCTAACTCCTTCCGGCATGGCTGGAAAGTGGCGGAATTCAGTGCCGCAACGTTCAACTATCAGGTGGGCACGCTGAAATACACCTGGGACAGCGTCAGCCGGGATGCCATCCCGACGACAAACGTGGAATACCAGTACGGTGATCTCAACCTGCTGGCCGTGCATCATGCCCTGCTGAACAGCGGACTTGAGCCGCAGCCGGTGAGCCTGACCGTGACGCTGCCCCTGAGCGAGTATTATGACGGGGACTGCCAGCGGAACGAGGAGAACATACGACGCAAACGGGAAAACCTGATGCGTGAGCTGGTTCTGAATAAGGGCAGGGCATTTACCGTAACGGATGTGAAGGTGATGCCGGAATCACTGCCGGCGGCGTTCTCCCGTCTCGCGGAGCTGAAGCCCGGACCCGCAGAGACCACCCTGATCATCGATCTCGGCGGAACCACGCTCGATGCCGGCGTGATTGTCGGACAGTTTGATGATATCAGTGCGGTACACGGCAATCCGTCTGTCGGCGTGTCACAGGTCACCCGCGCAGCCGCAGGCGCACTGCGGGCGGCAGACAGCGAAACCAGTGCGCTCATTGCTGACACGGTCATCCGTAACCGCAATGATCGCCAGTATCTACAGCGTGTGGTCAACGATGCCGGAAAAATCGACGATGTACTGAACAAAATTACAGAGGCCATCACTTCCCTGGGCGCGCGTGTCACCAGTGAGCTGACGGCCTTCAGGAACGTTAACCGGGTATTCCTGGTCGGGGGAGGGGCATCCCTCATTGAAGAGGCTGTCCGTCAGGCCTGGCCTCTGGCTCCTGACCGTATCGAGGTTATAGGCGATCCGCAGCTGGCGCTGGCCAGAGAGATTGCCCTTTACAATAAAGAGGACTAAACGTGCCGGACGGCCAGTATTCTTTCTATCTGCACAGCGACGATCGCACCGACATCGCGGCGATGGCGACCATCAGCACCATCTCACAGCCCCTTCGCGGTGACTTCATCCGGACCGCCGCCACCGCCGGGGCGGTGATGTACCAGACGGATGCCCGTTTACCGGCGCTGATCCCGGTGTTCTTTGACGGGCATCTGAGCGCCATCCGGCTTTGTGCCGTGATGGCGCTGGTATCCGGCACCTGGTCTTCACTCTCAGGACTTCCTGATGAGCCTGATGGTGGCGTGGCGGCTCTGGCCATGTCACCGGAGACGGAATACCAGCGCCGGCGTTACACCCTGACGCTTCAGGATGACCGGAGCAGTGAACGGGTTGAGCGTGTGCTGACGGGCGTGTCATCCCGCCTGCGCGGAGAGCTGCTGAGAAACCTGATTATCACCGGTCTGGCCCTGCATACGACCGCACCGGAGCTGCCGCGTCTGCTGGCCAGTATGCCGGTACCGCCCGGCACGGTCAGCGAGCTGCACGTGGTGGTTCAGCAGATGGCCGGTACGGCTGGCGTGCGTAACGCAGCAATGCCGGAGAAACCAGCAGAGTCTGCCGCGCAGGTTTCCGGTGAAGCGACCAGAATAAAGAAAAATATGCGACGGGCATTCGGAGACTAAAACATGTCAGTGATTAAACAAAAGGCAGAACAGTGCATTCATACCTTTCTGCGCGCCCGGAACGTGCCCGAATCCCAGTGGCCGGAACGGGTCAAAAAGACCGGCAGGGGAATGATACTGGCAGGCGTGGCCGTCGTGGTTCCCGGCGTTCTGGTTGATAACATTTCCCTGCCGGTGACAATCGCGATGCAGGTCTGCTACGCCTCGCTGATCGGCATCGGGGTTCTCCTGGCGTTTGACGAGAAAAAACCTGAGGGGCGGGGATGAGTATGAACATTAAACTGAAGGAAACTGTATGCAGCTTGAAGAACTGACAGGAGAAGAACGCACGCTGGTAGTTGTGGCATTGCAGGCGCTGCACCGTGAGAGATTAACCGCATCAAATGCCGTCTTTACGGCCTGTAGTCTGGCCGGAAAAGAGCAGCCGCCGGAAGAGATTTTTGGGCTGCGTGAAGTTCAGGATGCGCTGAGACGTATGGGTGCTGCACCTGCGCGTTAAATCCGGCCCCGTACATTTCAGGGCAAAAAAACGGCAGGGTGACATCTCTCCCTGCCGGTGACAATTGCGATGCAGGTCTGCTATGCCTCGCTGATCGGCATCGGGGATCTCCTGGCTTTTGACGATAAAAAGCCGAAGAGCCGATCCTGAGCAAGAACATCATTCAGAGTGGTAACCAGACAGCCAGGGAGAGACTGATGCAAAAGGTTAAGAGAGCGGGGCTGACGCTGGCGGCGGCCAGCGAGCTGTTGAACTGTCAGAAAATAAAGGAAATGAACACAATGAGGAGGACAAATGAAGTGTAATACTGCAATTTTGTTTGTGGCGCTCACACTGGCAATGCCTGGTGCGGTGAATGCCGCAGCCACAGTGGCGGTTCTTAACCAGATGGCCGCGCAAAAGCAAAAGGAACGTGAAGACCAGCTCGAAGCCGTGGAACGTGATGCTTTGGCTCAGCCTGATGCATGGAAAGCGTATCTACAGGTGTCTGACGCAGTGCCTGCTGATGCTCCCATCATGCTGCAAAACCGCTACCGCAGCCTCGCCATTTCACTGGCACTGAAGGCTGCAATGGCCTGTTCCCCAGACGCCCTCAAGCTCCTCGGGCGTAACGACGTAATTGAGTTTCGCGTACTCCGAACATCGTTAGTCTCAGCCTGCAGAACAGCTAAATAAGTTTCGTGCCAGCTGCCCACTTCCAGATTCCAATCTTCAGCTGGCATTGTCTCATTTTCTCAATCCTGTAACCCTCTGTCCTGCATTGTTCTCTTCAGGACTAAAAAAAACGGCAGGGTGACATTTCATTCCTGCCGTCAAATAAAAGGATGTCGGTTCCCTCCTCTTTAATGGCCGCCAGTCGGCGGCGTGTTCAACGCCGTGCCTTCACGCTAACCCGGCCGCTGCGGTCGCAAGGGTTCACGTTGTCTCCGTCCTCACCCGTTCGCACCTTTCACGGTGCATTCAGCCCGTGAAAGGCTTGCGCTGCGGCTTGCGGCGTCGCCCCTGCGCCCTCCGCTTTCCGCCGGGTTTTTGTGGCGGCACGGCGCAACAGGGTGCCGCATATCAGAGAGGAGTATGTCTATGTCCCGTTTTATTCTGGGTGACTGCGTGCAGGTGATGTCCCGTTTTCCGGCGCGTGCCGTCGATTTTATTCTTACCGATCCGCCTTATCTGGTTGGCTATAAGGACCGTACCGGCCGCACCCTGGCCGGGGACAACTCTGCCGAATGGCTCCAGCCCGCATGTCATGAAATGTACCGCGTGCTGAAAAACGACAGCCTTATGGTGAGCTTCTATGCCTGGAACCGCGCGGATCTGTTTCTGAATGCGTGGAAAGCGGCTGGCTTCCGGGTGGTTGGCCATATCGTCTTTGCCAAGAGCTACGCCTCAAAATCGACGTTCGTGGGTTACACCCATGAGAGCGCCTACCTGCTGGCGAAGGGGAGGCCGCAAACCCCGGACCGTCCCATCCCGGACGTGATCCCCTGGAAATACACGGGCAACCGACACCATCCGACGGAGAAGCCGGTGCAGAGCCTGCGGCCACTGATTGAATCGTTCACGCGTCCGGGGGCCATTGTCCTTGACCCGTTCGCCGGCAGCGGCTCCACCTGCGTGGCCGCCGCCGAAGCCAGCCGCCGCTATATCGGGATCGAGATGCTTGAGCAGTACCACGCCGCCGGCGTCCGCCGTCTGGCACAGGTTGAACGGGCGAGAAGGATGCCGGCGGCCAATGACGGCGCGTTTTACCCTGACTGGCCGGAGGCCGCATGAATTACCCGGGCCTTGAACACCTGCGCGCGGACGTGGCCGCGCTCAGCAATGCCATGTGTGATGTGCGGATGCTGCTGAACCGCCTCGAATCGCAGCACCGGCACGACGCGGCAACGCTTACTGAACGTATGGCAGCGCAGACCCTGCGCCGGATCAACACCCTGCTTCTGGAAGCCTACCGCGAAGCCCTGGTGCTGGACGAGACTTTTCAGGACTGACTGACCCTGCCGGGCTGAGGCCCGGCCTGTAACCCCTTACAAGAGAGAAAAAACAATGTACGGAACCCGTGAAGAACTTTGTGAAGATCTTGAAAACATGTTCACGTCTGACGAACTCCTGGTCCTGCTGGTCTGGACGGAAGAGGGGATTAGCGTGGCCTGCCGTGAAGCCCAGCCAGAACCGGACGGGGCTGAAATCCGGGAAGTGATGAAGGCGCTCGGCGAAATGAAAATGACGCAATACCGTCAGGAGGGGGTAAATAATCTGACTATCAGCGATCTTCTGACCCGTCAGCGCGAAGCGGCAAACCGTCAGGTGAGCGTTCCGGCGGTACTCCTGTCCCGCGTCCTGCGTAACTATGAATGCGAGCTGGAAAACCGGATCGGTATGGCCTGGGAAGCCGGGCGGCAGGAGCCGGAATCTGTCAGGGATGAGCTGAATAACGTTCGCGCCTTACAGGAGGCGCTGGCCGCCTGAGAGAACGCCGGGGTAACGCCCCGGCAACCGGTGGCTATCCACTGCGAAAAGGATGTCAGTGTCTTCCGCTTTTATCCGCCGCCGCCCTCCGGGCCACGTCGGGACAATGAAACTCCCCTGAAGCTCCGTGCGGTGACGGCATGCGCCGTGACTTCACTGTAGCCCGGCCGCATCGGCCAAAAGGGTTCGCTGACGCCTCCGTCCTCACCCGTTCGCACCCTTCACGGTGCATTCAGCCCGTGAAGGCTTTGCGCTGCGGCTTGCGGCGTCGCCCCTGTGTCCTCCGCTTTTCGCCGGTCTGTCGTGTCGTCACGGCGATGCCGGAACCGAGAATATGTTAACCGTGGAGGATCTATGAACCAGACCGTGACCTGTGATGCTGTTCGTCTTGAGGGTGCGCAGCGCCTGACTTTCCTGCCTGATTTGTTTGGCGGCGATTTTATGACGTCCGAGGCGTCCGTGTACGCCTACGCCCAGCGCTACTGCCCCGAGTATCAGGGAGGATTCTGGCAGTTTTACCGGCTGCCGGACGGGGGCGGATTTATGGCTCCGGATGTGGAGAGCCTGACCCTGTGCAATCCGGATAACTGGTTTGAGCAGACTGTCAGCGGGGAAGTAGCGGGGATCATCCTCACGGCATTGGTACTGAATCACCGTAGCTGGCACCACAGCAACCATGACCATGAAGAACTGTGCCGCCACTTCTGCCGCCGTTATGAGCAGCTTATGGCATTTGCCGACACCCATCCGGAAAGAGCCACCATCTGGCGTGCCCTTGATTGACTGACTACGGGCGGCGATGCCGCCCGATAAAAGGAGAAAAAATGATTGGTACAGCAAGAGAAATTGCCCTTGAAATGTTCAGACATTCCGACCTCGATGGCGAGAAATACGTTTTCGCCTGCTGGAATCGAAATGACATTCGTTGCGTCTGCCTTGACTGGGATTTAACCGATGAGGAACTGGATGAAGTCTTGCGTCGGCTAAGTTCCTGCCTTGAAAGTGGCGCGGATATCGGCCAGATACGGGCGATAGTCGAAACCATGCTCGATGAGCGACGCGAGAAGCGAACCGTGACTATTCCCGCGAAATCGCTGGCCTTAGTCATGCAGCTTGCAGGACGGGAGATGCAGCGTATCGCCGTATGCGCGGAGGATGGCGGCGGATCAGCAGAAGAAACCCTGAAAGAAGAAAACGACGTCATGATGAGCCTGCGCGCTGCGCTTGAGGCCTGACAGAGAAGCCGGAGGCGTTGCCTCCGGAAACTGAAAAAAGGAGAACACCATGCAACTGTCACCGGAAACCCGCAGTATCCTGCACCAGTATAAAACGCTCATCAACGAGCGACGTCGCGAATCCGGACTCAGCCCTGTAACCACAGCGAAAGTGCTGGATGAGATCTGCGAATCTGCTACCCGCCAGTGCGCCGTCTATCTTTGCGGCCACTTCATTCTCCAGGGCGGTGAGGGCGACGGACAATAAATAATCCGGGCGGGGCATATGCGCCGCCTGTTCGCGCGCGAAAACCCTGTCATCCCTTCGGGCTGACGGGGCGGCAAGGCCAGCGCCTGCGGCGCTGCCCCCTCCCGCCCTGATGTTAGCCCGGGGCGATGCAGATGAAAGCCATTGTGAGGGCAAATTGTCACGGATACGGTCCTGTGTGGTGTGGCGTGGCGTGGCGTGGTCGCCAGCTCTGAAACCCGATCAGCAAATCCTCTGAAAACACCTGAATCCCTCTTCTGGCCCCCTTCGGCTCCCGGCCAGCGCTGCTGTCCGGTCGTCGAGCCCCACTCCGCCAGGGCGGCCGCTGCGCACCCGCCAGGCTCCGCCGAACCCCTGCGGGTTTCGGGCCATACGGCTAGGGTCTGATGGCAAAGGTCAAAGGCTGCGGCTTCTCCGGCCGTGCCGTCCGGAACGCCTTCACCGCGCCGGCTGATGCCGTCGCTTTAATGGCGCCACGCCGTTCCGACGTGTCGGGTGTGTGCATCCTGTTCCCCCGGTGAAGCCATCACCCGTGCGTCCTCACGCGGAGGGCTTGTCGTAGCACCGTCGGGTCGTCATCCAAGGGGTGAAATGCACTCCGCCAAAACTTTTTGCGTGCCGCAAAAACTTTAGTCTCCGCCCCTTTCCTTCCTCCCTTCGCCGTTGCTCCTTTGCCCTTTGCCGCGAGAGAACTCACCAGGGAGATGGACAACCATCACCACAGGAGAAAACCAGGATGCACACACGAAACGTCAACGTCAAAACCGCCGCTCAAGAATCTTCCAGGAAGATGGGGGAAGAACAAAACCCTGTTTCTGTCGCGCGGGAATGGGTGGCTCAGGCCACTGCGCTGAAAACGGGGGTCACCGTCACCGTATCCGATGTGTCCCGATACGGCGACGTGCAGGTGGAGATCCGCACCAACGGAACGCTTAACTGGCGCGCCTGGTCTTTTGAGCCTGATTTTCTGTTTGAACTGAAACGCAACCTGCAATACGTGCAGCTTTAACCGGAGGCCGGATGTCCGGCCTTAACCCAGAGAAGGAGGAAACATGCAGAACCTTAACACCCGTCCGGCGACCCGTAAGGTCGGGCAGAGCACAGAAATCGTGAAGCTGCTGCGCATTCAGGCCAGCGACACCCACGTGGTCGAGTTTGACAACGTGGACACCCGATTTAATGACTGCAACAACTGGCAGGTGATGGCAGGAGGCAAACGTGTCCTGTTCAGCAACCGCATGTATGAGCGTTTTTCAGATGTGAAATCGGGGATCGTGGCAACGATCAACGTGTGTGAAAACAGCGGCAGCGTAACGGATAAAGCGATGCTGGAAGGGGCAAAAGTCATGATGCAGGTTCTTGATGGCTATCCGTCCTTTGCAGCACTGGCAGCACACCCCAAACGCATTACCGGTTAACCGAGTGCCGTGACCGGAGGGCAATCCGGCCACGGCTAACCACAATTATCACTGAGAGGTAAAAATTATGGTCGCCACCAATACTACGGCAAAAAAACCAGCCAGGACCACCCGTCAGACAAAATCTGCGGAAAAAATCGTGCAGTCTGGCGAGGAGAAGCTCGTCCAGCTGCTCGCAGATACGCCCGTGCAAATCTTCCCGTACTCACGCCTGTCACGCACTGACTTAAACACGCGCATCATTCCGCATACCGATCAGGAAGTGGAAGAGATGGCAGACAGCATTCAGGCAATGGGCATCCTGCAAAACCTGATCGGTGCAGAACTGCCGGACGGTACGATCGGCATTGTCGGCGGGGAAGGTCGTCGCAGAGGCACAGGCATTCTGGTGATGCGCGGTGTACTTGATGCAGACACGCCGTTTGTTCCGGTGAAAGTCCTGCCCGTGGAGATGGCTGTGGCGGCCTCGATGATCGAGAACGGCCGACGTAAAAACATGCATCCCGCCGAGCAGATTATCGGTTTTCGTACCCTTCAGCAGGAAGGTAAAACGGCCTCTCAGATCGGCGCACTGATGGGCTACCACCCGCGCCACGTTCAGCGCTGCCTGAAGCTGGCGAATCTTGCCCCCTCCCTGCTTGATGCGCTGGCGCGGGATGAAATCACCCTTGAGCATTGTGAAGTGATGACCCTTGCCGACACTCATGAACGGCAGCTACAGGTCTGGGAAGAAGCGAAGGCACAGTGGAACGGCAGTATGCCAATGCCCCATACACTTCGCAAAATGGTGACTGACGACAAGATGGCCATCAGCCACCCGATGTTTGAGTATGTGGGCGAGGAAGCCTATACCGCCGCTGGCGGTACGCTGACCGCCGATCTGTTCAGCGACAGGGACAGTACCTTTGCCGATGCGGCGCTGGTGAGATCCCTGCTGGCTGGCAAGCTTACCGTGCTCGCCGCCCGCGTTAAGCAGGAGCAGGGCTGGGGCTGGGCTGAGTTCCGCATGACGGAACTGCGCGCCAGCGGTGAGGACGGTGAACTGTACCGTTTTGCCATGCCGAAAGCTGTCCTGACGGAAGAAGAACAGAAGCGTGTCAGTGAGCTGGAAGAACAAATGGAAGCTACTGAAACCTACGATGACGAATACGAGCTTCAGCAGCAGATCGATGACATTTACTGCGAGGCGGAGTATCGCGAAGCCACGCCGGAATTTCGCGCCGCGCACGGTATCTGGGTGTCATGGGATGGTGACAGTTTTCAGGTTCAGCCTGGTATCCGCAGGCTGACCGACGAAGACCGGGCAGCAGAAGAACAGGCGCGTCAGGAACGTGAAAGTAAAGTGATCACATACACCACGCCTGAAATCCCCGCTGATGCCTATCCGGCAACGCTGGTTAAGGCCATGTCTGCGGAGCGCACTCTTGCCGTTCAGGCCGAACTGGCGGGTCGTCCCGACGTGTCGGTGGCGCTGCTGACGTGGACACTGTGCCTCAGTATGTTTGACCGCAGCTACGGTAAACGCAGCGAACCGCTGAAAGCATATGTGACCTCGAATCAGCACCACCTTGCATCACTGGCTCCATCCGGAGAAGAAGGGAAGGCGCTGACGGCGCTCAATGCACAGAAAAAAGCGCTTCAGGCAACGCTGCCAGAAAACTGGCATCTCGATTTCACCTGGCTGCTGTCATGGTCAGCAGAGCAGGTGAACACCCTGCTGGGATTCTGTGCGGCGCATGGTATTAACGGCATTCAGGAACGCCTGTATAACCGCACGGACACCAGTGAGCTGGACGCGCTGGAAGCAGCGCTGGACTTTGACCTGCGCAAGTGGTGGCAACCGGGTGCAGAGAGCTACTTCGGCAAGCTCACCATCGCCCAGATTGGCAAAGCCTATGAAGAAGCCGGACTCAGTGCCCGCGCCGGAGAGATTGTGAAGCTCAAGCGCCGCGATGCGGCGAAGGCCGCCGAACAGGATCTGAATGCTCAGGGCTGGCTGCCTGACTGGATGGTGCGCCCTGCGCCAGCCGCTGAGGCTGAAGAAGCCACTGAATCCGACGCTGATACCACTGACCACGCTGCTTAATACCGGAGGCCGCCGCCTTCGGGCGGCGGAGAAAAGACATGACCATGCAATATGACCTGAACCGAATCAACTCCCTGACCGCATCCGACATGGAGTTTATCCGTCAGCAGGGCGAGGATGCGCGTCGCGCCCTCAGCGATGCCGTGACCGGCCTCCTGTCGACACCTGAAGGATGGCGCGTCTGCGCCGAGTTCCGCAGCGAGTTTGGCGGCTTCTTCCCCGTCCAGTGCCGCTTCAGCGCGGACGGCAGTGATGACTGGCATCTGTGCGTGTGCAGTCCCGGCGAAGTCTCGCCGTACTGGCTTCTGGTGCTGCTATCTTCCGGCGGTGAAGTGGTGCGTACCCTTTACCAGAGCGACACGCTCCAGCCCGACCGGATCAGCCAACTGATCGCGCAGCTGGCAGGTATGCGCCGCTTTAACTGCACTGCCAGCACCGTGGCGAACCTGATGAGCGGGGAGGTGACAGCATGATCCCGTCCTCACACGCGCTCGTTTCCCTGAAGCCAGCCCGTCAGGCTGCAATACAGGCTATCAGCCATGTTGAGTCTGCCCGCGAACGCGGTGCACGGCTGCCCGCCATGCCGTATGTGCGTACCTTTCTGCGCCTGTTCACGGGAAGCGGACGCCTCAACGCCACGGTGGCTAATAAAATACCTGGCCTGCACTGGGTGCCAAATAACCGACATTCGAACCTGAAACAGGTCGAGGAGGCACTTAACACGATGATTGCAACCAGTGGTGAAGCTTGCCCGCTGCCGCTCACAATTGACGTACAGGCCGAACTGTTTCCTGAAGTCATGCACACCCGCACGGGGCGACGGCTGCACTGGTCCGGCATCAAGACCACACGCCAGTTGCGCCGTCAGTCACGCGAGTTTGAACAGCGCTGGAAGCTGCGCCAGAACCTGCTGGAGCAGGCGAAAATCGACCTGAATTTTCAGTCGCCTGAAACCGTCTGCACCTGGTACACCCGGTGGAGCGACGAGTTTGACGCGGCAGAGCTTGCCGGATCGTTCTGGCGCTGGCAGTCGCGGTTCGCGTCGCTGAAGGAACTTGACTGGCTTCGCATCAGTGGCGAGCCGCTGTATGCAGTGATGTACGAAATCCCGTTTATCGTGCGGGAGACTCCGGAATCTGTCCGTACTGCTGAGCGCTGGCAGGTACCGAACAAGTTGCGGTATCAGCAGGGGGCGGAATGAGAAATAACCCCTGCAAGACGGAGCTGAAAGTCGCCCGCAGCCAGCGTAACAAGCTCCGTACCATGTCGGCAAAGCTGAAAGAGATGTGCTGCGAGTGGGACGGACTCAGTGGCTGGCTGGAAACCGAAAGTGAGCAGCTGGCTGAGAGTATAGACAGGCATCTTGAGGCGCTCGAAGACCAGATCCGCGAGTGGTCAGAAGGTACGGATAACCGGGAGGGATATTGAGCATTATCAGCCGCAGGTTCGACAAAAAAGAGACAGGAACCGTGTTCCGGCATGCTGAAAGCGGGAAGATACTGTACCGTCTTGATGCCCGGCTGGAACGGGATGACTGGGAAATGTTGCAGGCGTTGATCGGCCTTGTCTATAACGCCGGCGTGGCCGCCGGAAGCGAACAGCGAGCCGCCGAGATTCGTGAGGCACTGGGGATTTCAGGAGCTGAATGATGCGGAAAAACGATGAGAATTTATACAGTTTTCAGACTGTTATTCCTGGGCAGATGATCGACAACGGGATATAATGGCGATGGCGCTTGAGGCTTTTTGCCTCATGACGTGAAGGTGGTTTGTTGCCGTGTTGTGTGGCAGAAAGCAGAAAGCCCCGTAGTTAATTTTCATTAACCCACGAGGCCCACTGAATGTCTAGTCAACACCAGTATGGCCTCTTACCGTGCAATTTGCAAGGAGGAGTAAACCATGAAACTGCCGCGAAACGCCCTTATCTGGTGCGTATTAATCGTGTGTATAACGCTCTTAATATTCACATGCCTGACCCGGAACCGCTTATGCGAACTCCGGCTAAAGGACGGGGACAGGGAGGTCGCGGCAAGCCTGGCTTACGAATCCAACGGTAAGTAGCAACCTGGAGGCGGGGGAAACCCCGCCTTTTCAGGAGCTGAGTTGGCCTGATATGCCTGAAGCGCCTTTATGAAGGGGTTGCCGGTTCGCCGTCAGCCCCTTTTTCCTTCCCGACGCGACCGCACGCCTGAACTTCCGGGAAGGGCAGTTCCCCCTGCGGGGAACGGGGCTGGGCGGCAGCGCCTCCGGCGCTGCCCGTTCTCTTCCCTTCCGCTAATCATGTTAATGCTAATGTACGCATCCATTAGCATTATTGGAAAAAGTCATTTTTCCCTGTTCCGTACTGCGCGGATGCCTGTCTGATAGTGCTTTTTCACACTTTCAATGTCACTGAGGGTGGAGGCCTGGCAGGATTGTGCGGCAAGACGGTAGCGGGAAGCTATTTCATCCAGGATGGCAGGCGTATTGTCGCGGCTGCGGTGCTGGCGACCTTTCTGGCCAAAAGTGGCGACAATTATGTCCTGACTACCCGAGCGGCCGAAAAGACGCATACAAAGACGCTTTACAATAAGCGGCGTTAAGTCCAGATCGATGCTGTCAGCTATCTCAAAAATAAAATTCAGCATTCGGTAGGTTTTATAGCGTTTAACAGCAGCGCTGAGGCGTGCAGCTCGCTGTGGGAGTTCCCAGGAATCATCAGAATAACGCAGCAGTTCAGCCTCATAATCCCGGGTAAGATGTTCGAGTGTGTATTTAAAGTTGCGGTAAAAGTAAGCGCGGGACTGCTCGGTCTGAGATTCTTCAGCCATTTTATGTACCGGTTATTAATGCTAATGGATGCATACATTAGCATTAAATAGCGGAGTGTTCAAAATTTCCTCTCTTGCCCGGAGATCAGAACGTAGAAGTGATGCAGCAGCTCTGCGGCCATAACCCGAAAACAGGGCAGGGCGATGGCCCCCTTCGGCTCCCGGCCAGCGTTGCTGTCCGGTCGTCGAGCCCCACTCCGCCAGGGCGGCCGCTGCGCACCCGCCAGGCTCCGCCGAACCCCTGCGGGTTTCGGGCCATACGGCTAGGGTCTGATGGCAAAGGTCAAAGGCTGCGGCTTCTCCGGCCGTGCCGTCCGGAACGCCTTCACCGCGCCGGCTGATGCCGTCGCTTTAATGGCGCCACGCCGTTCCGACGTGTCGGGTGTGTGCATCCTGTTCCCCCGGTGAAGCCATCCCCCGTGCGTCCTCACGCGGAGGGCTGGTCGTAGCACCGTCGGGTCGTCATCCAAGGGGTGAAATGCACTCCGCCAAAACTTTTTGCGTGCCGCAAAAACTTTAGTCTCCGCCCCTTTCCTTCCTCCCTTCGCCGTTGCTCCTTTGCCCTTTGCCGCGAGAGAACTCACCAGGGAGATGGACAACCATCACCACAGGAGAAAACCAGGATGCACACACGAAACGTCAACGTCAAAACCGCCGCTCAAGAATCTTCCAGGAAGATAGGGGGGAAAACCGTGTCGTATACGATCCTCGTCGCTGAGACGAAAAAAAACTCAGCGGAGGAAGCTGACGTTCTGGAGTTCAGCAGCCTTGCTGAGCTGAAGAAACTGCGCAGACGCTGCCCCGAAACAATGAGCTGTACCTATTTCTACGCCCTCAGCAGCGGCGTCGATAAACAGTTCCGCCATATCCATGTGGCTGAAGCTGACCACTTCAAACAGTTTGTGCGCCTGATCGCGCGCGCAGGTATCGACATTTAAACCCGGTTTACCCCGTGCGGCGGCAGCCGCACGGAACCTAATCAGACAGGAGCCAGAAACATGAACGTTAACACTCCGACCGCAAAGGCCCGTTCCGGAAATGGGCATATGTCAGGCCCTGAGCCCAAAACAGCCTCTCTCATTGCGATGTATGGCAATGAGGTGAGCTATGCATGGAACGTACTGGAGGATTTGAAAGCTGCCGGTGCTTCTTATACCCGCAGAAACATTATCGCCGATATGTTCCGCCGTCTGGGCGTTCAGTAACCCGGACTTACCTCTGATCCGATGTGGTGCTGTACAGCAGCCACCGCCCGGAACTGAATCAAACAGGAGCCTGAAAGATGAACGTTAACACTCCGACCGCTGCACCAATGGCCTTTTTCGTTCCGTCTCATAACGCCGTTTATGACCGCGCAACCCAGCTGGACGGTCAGTGGGTGACTCAGCGTGAAGCGATAACGCTGGAATCCCTGCGCCGTCTCTATCCGGATGCGGAGCTGATCCCCGCGACGCAGGTACAGGAAAAGCAGAATGAAGGCTACCGCCGTCCGTGGAAGGAAATCACCGAAGCCCGGTATATCGACCAGCTGGAAACGCTGCCGCCAGTGGACTGGTGTAGAGGGTATGGCGGGGAGTCGTTCAAATCGATGGCGTTTACGGGCGGGGATGTGACCGCGATTTTTGTCCGGTACGGCGAGCGCTTTTTTGAGTGTCACGACCTGCACACCCGCCATCACCGGGAGCTGATTGGCGACGTGATCGCCCGTTTCTGTCCCGATGCGCCGCTGATTTCAGCGCATTAAAAAAGCAGGGTTGCCCCTGCTTTCTCAACGCCGGGTAGCCGCAGCAACGGTGAACCGGCAATCACAACCAAAGTAAGGAGATTGATCGTGAAATTTGACCCGCAAACTGTAGAACAGGCTGAGGCATTTGTAAATGCCCTCCGCGCCGGAAAACGTGCACACATGCCTGCGCTGCGCTTCGGCCAGTGGCAGCAATTTATGACCACCGTTTACGCTGGTCTGGGGCTGGCATAACAGGAGACGGCCGCCTGCGGGCGGCCGGTAAGGAGAAACCATGTCACAACTGAGTTTTGAATCCCTGTTCCTGGCAGACCAGGCCGAGCCGCAGCCGCGGATTTCCGCACTTGCCCGGATGCTGTCGCCAGCTGAGGCGCGTAAAGAGTTCGCCAGTGTGTTCCGTCAGACTGCGAAAAATATGCGCCGTTCCGAAGTATTCCGTGACTTTATCACCCTGGCGGCCAGCGAGCTGGATATGGCGCGTGTTCGTTCCCCGGAGAACATCGAAAACAGCCGACTCATCTGCGGGCGGTATCGGCCGGACGATTTAGACGCCATGAAAAAGCTGTTCTGCCTGTTGGTGGAGGGGCTGGCGGGTGACATTCATGATTTCCTCGGTGCTCTGTATATGGAGCAGGAGCTGGGCGCGGACGAAATGGGGCAGTATTTCTCGCCGTCCTGCATCTCACGCCTTATGGCCGGATTACTCATGCCTGGCGCTCAGGAGACGATAAAGCGTGAGGGGTGGATGACACTCGATGAGCCTGCCTGTGGCAGTGCCGGTATGGTCATTGCCTTTGCTTACTGGATGGCTGAAGCGGGATTAAACCCGTCTGAACAGTTATATGCCTCCTGCACCGACATCGATCCAATGGTGGCTGATATGGCTTTCATCCAGCTGGCACTGCTGGGTATACCCGCGAAAGTCGTGACAGGGAATACGCTGACCCTGAAAGCGAACCGCGTGCGTTATACCCCCGTGTATTACTTCAATGACTGGCAGGGCCGTCTGGAATTTCGCAGTCGTCTGGATGCAATGAAAAACTTTCTGGCCACCGTGGCCGCCTGACTGACAGAGCGGCAGGGCAGACCTGCCGCAGGGAGATAACAATGACAAGCAACACACTGAACGCTGTTCCGGCGACCGTGCTGGAGACGATGGCAGAACGCCTGAACGGACAGCCTGAACCGCTAAAAATCCGCAACAATGATGATCACGCTGCACTGGCTGCTGATGTGCTCTGGCAGTTTGCCCGTAAAACCGGGCTGAACAGGGACAGCGAAAGCGTGCAAACCGTCATCACGGATTTTCTGGCCAATCTTCTGCACCTGTGCGAACAGTGCGATCCGGACGGGGCGGGTATCGATGGATTTAATGCCCTGCTGAATATGGCTGTGATGCATTATGAGCAGGAAAACGGGGGTGACAGCGAAGAACCGATCTGATCGGAAACCTTAGCCCCGGTGCATGGCATCGGGGCAACCGCAAAACGTTACCCCTTCGGGGAAACGGGGAGGGCGACAGCGCCTCCGGCGCTCCTGCCTTTCCCCGTTGCAGTGCTTCTCTCCCTGCCTGTAATCATAACCGTCGTCCTGCTGGTTAACTTGCTCAGCTGAAGCTCCGTGGCCATAACCCGAAAACAGGGCAGGGCGATGGCCCCCTTCGGCTCCCGGCCAGCGCTGCTGTCCGGTCGTCGAGCCCCACTCCGCCAGGGCGGCCGCTGCGCACCCGCCAGGCTCCGCCGAACCCCTGCGGGTTTCGGGCCATACGGCTAGGGTCTGATGGCAAAGGTCAAAGGCTGCGGCTTCTCCGGCCGTGCCGTCCGGAACGCCTTCACCGCGCCGGCTGATGCCGTCGCTTTAATGGCGCCACGCCGTTCCGACGTGTCGGGTGTGTGCATCCTGTTCCCCCGGTGAAGCCATCACCCGTGCGTCCTCACGCGGAGGGCTTGTCGTAGCACCGTCGGGTCGTCATCCAAGGGGTGAAATGCACTCCGCCAAAACTTTTTGCGTGCCGCAAAAACTTTAGTCTCCGCCCCTTTCCTTCCTCCCTTCGCCGTTGCTCCTTTGCCCTTTGCCGCGAGAGAACTCACCAGGGAGATGGACAACCATCACCACAGGAGAAAACCAGGATGCACACACGAAACGTCAACGTCAAAACCGCCGCTCAAGAATCTACCGGAAGATGTGATTCAAACCTCACCACGTCCCAGTTCACGGATCTGTTTTGCTGGGTCCTGGCAGCATCGGAAGGGGAGCCACAACCGGCAATTTTTACGCCGCCAGAGAATGCCACTGAGCTGACGTTAATTAATGACGAATGCACGGATTATATCTCTGTCTGGGTTGTAGATGGTCGCCCGGTGGCAGCTGCAATGCCGCTGGATAATTTTCACCGCGTTATTCCTTCATCACTTACTAAATAATCAGGAGTAAATAAAAATGGTCAGTTTCGCAAGCCGCTATCGTATGCCTACCTCGATCCGTAAAGACCGTCCGCTGACGAATGAGGAATTACAGCTCATCGTTCCGAGCGCGTTTTCATCGGATAAACACGATTCACGTTCTGAACGTTATACATATATCCCGACCATAAACATTCTTGATCGTTTACGTGATGAAGGTTTTCAGCCGTATTATGCAACTCAGTCACGTACACGTGACCAGGATAAACGCGACTTTACAAAGCATATGCTTCGGCTGCGTCGTCATGACCAGATTAACGGAAAAGAAGTACCGGAAATTATTCTGCTGAATAGCCATGATGGTTCAAGCAGCTATAAAATGATCCCCGGTATGTTCCGTCAGGTTTGCAGTAATGGTCTGGTTGCATGGAAGGATTTTGGTGAAATCCGCGTACCCCACAAAGGTGATATTGTCGGACAGGTTATTGAAGGCGCTTACACGGTGCTGAAAACATTTGACGCGGTTGATGAAAATATTGACCTCATGAAAAGCATTCAGCTCACTTTGCCTGAGCAGCGCCTTTTTGGTGCGACCGCCCTGGAACTTAAGTACGAGGGAAAACCAGCGCCGATTACGCCGGAGCAAATTATTAACCCCCGCCGGGTACTCGACAGAGGCCAGGATTTATGGACCACGTTTAACGTGGTGCAGGAAAATGTGATCCGTGGGGGGATTCGTGGCAGAACGCAAAAAGGGAAGTTGACCAGAACGCGGGAAGTCACCGGAATTGATGGTGACATCAAATTAAATCAGGTTCTATGGAAAATGGCTGAGGAGTTTGCAAAACTGAAGGCCTGAAAATTAAGCCGCTCAACAGAGCGGCTTTTTACTGTCCGCTATGTAACGAGGCCGTATCCGCAATTTTAATCTCATGCTCCTTTCCCGCAGCTGGCGCCAGGCGTTCAGAAAGTAACTTTTTTCTGGCCAGCAAAACGCGATATATATTTTTGATATCCTGAGCATACGCCTTGCGTTGCGCAATGACCTTTTTGCTCGGCCCCGTATTATACATCCCCACGCTGTCCCAGTTTTTTCCGTATGACCTGAAGTTGTGCGCCAGTACCCATGCACCCGTATAAACGCAGATACATGGATCATTCAACAGGCGCTCACGGGTAATATTGAAGTTTTTAAGTTTACCGTAATGAGAGCTGTTTACCTGCATACCGCAGACATCTTCTGTCCCATTCCTGTTTGATCCATTTATCGCATCCGGTACCAGATGGCTCTCTTTAATCGAAATTGACATAAGCAGCAGCGGATCAATTTGATAATCTTTCCCGGCCTGATCAAAGCACATCTGGGGAGTTGCACCAGCAGACATGGAAAGAGTCAGCAATGCCGCAGGCAGTAACGATATTTTCATGGTTTGGCCTTTTAACGAAATAAACGGGCTCTGGAGAGTCGCCTTAAAAAATACCCCGGCGGATCGTCGTAATCAAGTTAATTCACTACAAACGCGCGTGAGCGCTCTCCTGAAGGGATTTAACACCTGTCCGAAATAAACATGTCAGAGCAGTAGACGGTATTAACATGCCGCTCTTTACTAACCCTTTAAAACATCACACCCCACGCAAGACTTCGTCTTGCAGTTTTTTTCTTTAAATTCAGTGGAATGAGTGGTTTTTATTTTCGTAATTTTTGAGTGTACGGGCTTAAAGTGTGTTGCCCAACACACATTGCTGTGCCTGATTAGGCACTGCAATGTGTGCTAATACAGCACTTTGAAGTGTGGGGATTGTGTGTATTCAATTATTAGAGTAACTTAAAAATAGACAGTGCCTGAACCACACACTTCATAGTGCCTAATGCACACACACTGTAGTGCCTGATTAGCACACATTTTTAGGGATGGGTTATCTATAAAATCAGATGGTTACCTGAACCCTGTACCACTGATAGCTGTTAAAGTTCGCCATTGCAGTGCCGCATTAGGCACTACCTTAGAACATCGAGACATTATTATGCCAAGAAAGAACATTTACTTTAAAGACAAAATTGACCGCGAAATACATGATATTCTTGAAATAGAACTACAGAAAGGGGCCACCACATCTGAGATGAACTATTCATCAATTGTCAACGAATTAGTACGTCTTGGGCTAATGGTTTACAAATCGAAAGAAGAGGGAAGTACATTTGACCTGGATGGCTTCAGACGTGACCTGATAAAAAAAGTTTCCGGGTCACGCGAAGGTATTATGATTCTGACCGCCCTTGTCTCTGACATCTTCGTCACACTTAAAGGCCCCGACTCTGGCGTGAAACTGGAAGAACTCATAAACACCAACATCAGTGCAATTAACGATGCGGAAGATAAAGCCGAAAAAGACCACTTCCTTGCAGGATAAATTAGCAACTTTGGCCGGAACACTCCGGCCAGAATCGATCACTGAGACGGTCTTTCGTTCCACGGAAGCTCGCCTTTCTCCACCTCCCTTATTTTTTCCTTCAGGAACACCTCAAACTCCATGCAAAGCACTTTTAGCGCCTGCGCATCCTCGTTCTGGTCAAGTAACCTTTCCGTGAAATAACCCAGCGTATTCATCAGGCGGGTAAGCATTTCGTCATTAAGACTACGGTTATGCACCTTCGCCATTGCCCTGATTTCATCTGCAAGATTCTCAGGAATACGCATACTGTAGCCAATTGTTTTCCCGGGGAGCAAAATTCTTTCACCCTCACGCCACACCCACAATTGCTCCTGCTTGAGCGGTGTTTTAATTTCACCCCCAACCTCAACGGACTCTTCATCAAGTAATCTTCCAAGCCACTCCTCAAATCTCACCGCCAAAGCTATTAACCTCTCTCCCTCCGCTGTTTTAATAACAGGCTTCCCGGTTTGATAATTAAGGGACAGCAACAACCTGGCAATAATTTC
Source organism: Enterobacter hormaechei subsp. hoffmannii (assembly GCF_001729745.1). Taxonomy (GTDB): domain Bacteria; phylum Pseudomonadota; class Gammaproteobacteria; order Enterobacterales; family Enterobacteriaceae; genus Enterobacter; species Enterobacter intestinihominis. The sequence goes on along the minus strand of NZ_CP017187.1, from coordinate 111,015 downwards.
TTCATTTACACTCCTGTTGCCAGCCCGGGCGCATATTCTCAACTCCATAAGCAAATTATCAGGAGCCCGCAACCGCCATTCCACAGCTTCACCCGGCTGAAACTTCCTTGGACGGCCGCGACCATCCCACATTTTCTCTTTAACTTTCATAGCTATAGATCCCGCAGGCCATTTCTGAACTTTCTGGTCAGCAAAGCCTACTCACTTACATATTCAGATAAATCCGAATGATTATATGAAAGCGTGACATGCGTCACAGTTTTTTTTTTTTAGGGTCATGGGACAATTGCGCCCGCGTAAACAAGCACTTACGCGATTCACTTTTGTTTACTTCGGAGAAAACAATCATGTTAACCAAAGGCAGTGCCCTTAACGTCGGTAAGGGATGGGCGGTAGCGTCTTTATTCCGCAAAGCACGCGAAAATCGCCAGACTAAATTTTACTTAAGGTCAGTAGGCGCTTTTTTAATTGCACTTATGGTCACTCACCCGGCATTCGCCAGCGGCACCGACCTTCTTTCCTCACAGAACACCACGGTTAATTCAACCTTCGGTTCTGGCTCATCATTGATTAAATGGTTTTACATTGCCGAAATCATCATGGGCCTGTTTATTTACATCAAGGCTCGCTCACCGCTGGTATTCGTCGGTATCGTGATGGCAATTATCTTTACCCGTGTCGCCTTCGGCATCGCGAGTTAAATGATGAGCAGGGAAGAAGATAAATACTACTTCCCGGAAACTCTGAACCAGCAGGAACGTTATTTAGGCTTACCGATTGATGAGCTAATTGTTACCGCACCCCTTATTTTACTGGGGGTGCTTAACAACATGTCGGTCGAGCTTGGAGTAATTGCAGGCCTGCTCTGGTTTCTTGTCCGATATCTGAAAAAAGGGCAGGGGTCATACTGGCTGCTTAATTTCTGCTACTGGCACCTGCCATCACTTTTATTCAAAGTCACATTTCGCCAGATACCCGACTCAAGTTTCCGTCACTGGAGGGCATAGTTTTCATGAAACTGAATATTAAAGGAGAGCGCGATAAACAACTCCGCTATGCGTTTATTGGTCTTTCAGCTTTAACTTTACTCATGGGCGCAGGGAATGTACTGACTGGCTCACTGGCATGGTATTTCGCCACCACCCAGAAAACCATCACCACGCCATTAACGTTTAACCGCCCGTTCGCATCCGATTCAAAAAGTGTGGATGCCACCGGCCTGACACAATTCGCCGCTTCCTTTATTTACTGGCGACTGAACGTAAGCCCGGAAAACATCGACAACAACCAGAAAATGATTCTTGGATTCGTCCCTTCCGCCGAGCGGGACGTACTCAAGAAATCCCTGGACATTGAAGCTGAACGCATCAAAAAATCGGGCATAACCACCCGGTTCGATACGAAAGAAATTCGTGTTATTGATGATAACACCGTGCAGTACAGCGGAGTCCTGAAACCATCCACCACCAACGGCGCAATCACCACGCCACTGAAAGACCAGGAAAAAACCTACCGACTAAAACTGAGTTATGACAATGGTGTGATTAACCTCCACAGCTTTGAAGAACTCAAGCCGGCATCTCCCACTAACTAACAGGACTGCCCATGAAATTTCGCATTTCACCGGCAGCTGCTGCTGTGTTTCTGGCAGCGGGATTATTCACAAGCGGCCTTCGGGCCGCTTCCGCACCCGCAGCCATTCCGTTTGAGAACGACGCCGCCTTTAACGTCACACTCAGCAACACCAACCCAAGCAAGGTTGTTGTCGACGGAGAACTCATTACCAGCATCAGCGGACCAACCGGTGCCTACGACCAGAGCACAACCGATGACGGAGCACTTATCCTGTCCCCCCTCGTCGGCCAGAACTTCACGCTGTTCATCCAGACCGACCGCGGCTCCTCCCTGAGCCTTAACATCAGGCCGCAGCCGGGTAATGGCAAAACACTGCGCTTCACCCCAGCGTCACCACCACTTCGCAAGAATGACGACGCGAAGGCATGGGAAGAAGGGCAGACCTACGAAAAAACGCTGGTCGCACTGTCCCGTGCCGTAGTCAACGGCCAGGTACCGGACGACTACCAGGAATATCCGGTCAGCCGCATGCCGGCATACACACCCGCCAGTGATGTACGCCTGACACCGGAACGCCAGTTTGTGGGTAACCACCTGCGTGTCGTGCGCTTCCGGATGAGCAACCCCGGAAACATCACCCGCGACCTGCGCGAGCGTGACTTCTGGCACAAGGGCGTCAGAGCCGTAATGCTGTCACAAAACAAACTGTACGCCGGTGGCGAAGGCTACGCCTGGATTGTGTTTTCAGATGACGGAGACACCCGCCCATGAACCTGAATGAAAATCTGAAAACCCGCCGAAAGCAACTGGCCATCCTTGCCGCCGTTATCATAGGGGGCGCGGCTGCAACGGGCGGTGTCATATGGTACGGCAAGTATCAGCAGGCTCAGAAACAACCCGCACCAGTTGCAGCCCCAAATATGACCGGTGTCGTTACCGCCGCGTTTAACCAGCAGGTTAACGATGCCGCACTGGCACAGCAGCAGGCAAAGACCTCCGCACTTGAGGACAAGCTCACCACGCTCACCCAGCAGTTTGCACAGAACAAGCTCACTACCGAGCAACAGCTGGCCAAAAAGGATGAAGAAATTCAGCGCCTGAATGACCAACTCTCGAAAGCCCCCGGCAGCAACGCGACCACTGGCCAGCAGACACCACCTGCCGGTCAGAACGGAACACCACTCCCCGGCCCCGTTGCTGCCGGTCAGGCCCGACCTCCCGAATACACTGTGACCCCCACAGGAGCACCGGCCGCCACTGGTGTCAACATGGGGCAGGGCACAGGGTTCTATCCGGGCGGCTCAGGTCAGCGTATGACGGGCGGGCTGTCGACCACAAAATTCAGCTATGAAAGCCTGAAGAAAAAGCCAACCAGACTCCCCTGGATTCCGTCCGGCTCGTTCTCTGATGCCATCCTGATTGAAGGCGCTGACGCCAACGCCAGCGTCACCGGTCAGCAGAACACCCAGCCAGTCACCATTCGTCTGCTGGGGAACATCCAGATGCCCAACAACAAAGAGTACAGCGCAGACGGCTGCTTTGTGGTGGGTGAAATCTGGGGTGATATCTCCAGCGAGCGCGGCGTTGTCAGAACGAAATCACTCAGTTGCGTGCTGAAAAACGGCAAACATGTCGATATGACGTTCGATGGCCACGTGAGCTATCAGGGTAAAGGTGGTGTTCGCGGTAAGCCCGTTATGCGAAACGGCATGATTGTCGGCTATGCGGGGGCAGCAGGCCTCCTGTCTGGCTTTGGCGAGGGTATCAAATCGGCGGCAACGCCATCCGTGGGCATCGGCGCCACAGCTGACGTTGGCGCGGCAGATGTGTTTAAGCAGGGCTTTGGCGGCGGGGCCAGTAAGGCTGCTGATACGCTGAGCCAGTACTGGATTAAGCGCGCAGAGCAGTATCACCCGGTAATTGATATTGGTGCCGGCAACCTGGTTACTGTTGTGTTCCAGAAAGGCTTCCGCCTTGAAACCATCGAGGATGCTGAGGAAGCGAAGGCGAAAGAGGAAATGCAGAAAGCCGGCAACGCCGTGCAGAACGCCGTGACTCCGCAACCTGCGAGCCAGACCACAGCATCCGGCACTGCCTCCGTCGGCAACATCAACCCGGACGACGTTCTACGCCAGGCCAGCCAGTTGCGCCTCGGTGACACCATCAACTAATGAGGGAGTGAAGATGAAAGCACGAAAATTACTACTTTGGGCAACAACCAGATGGAGGCCAGGACTGACATTCATCGTTTCATGGTCCATTTTGTTCGCCACGCTTTTCTCCAGTTTTAAGTGGATACAGCTAACCGGATTATGTCTCTGGGCGGCAGGAAATCTTTTTCTGGCTGAATCAATTCCCGGTGGCATGGTGTGGCGTGAGCTGCACTCACCACCTTCAGACGCAACACCGGAAGAAAAGGAGGCTAACCCTCCTGGTTCCGGCAACACCATCAACCGATGAGGAAACGCAGATGGCGGCACAAAGAACATCGCGGGAGGGGGTGTCCGACCGCAAAACAAAGGATGTGAACGTAAGCAAAAAAAGGAAGCTGGCCGACCGGTTGTACGGAGCATTTCTGCTCTTATGCATGGTAGCCGTGGTAAGCCTTTTTTTCTACGGACAAAGCCATAACAGCATGTGGAGCATCGTTGCATTTGGTACAGGCGGTATTTTGTGGTGTATCGCACCTGAGTATTACAACAGACCTGACATCGACAGCAAAAAGGCGTCGGAAGGAGAAGGCGACGGTATGGCCTGAAGAGAAAGCTGACCCGAAGTTTCTGCACAACAACCGGGAGGGGAAATGAAACGTAATACCGCAATCCTGTTTATGGCGCTCTCACTGGCATTACCAGGTGTGGTGAATGCCAGTGCAGCAGCGGTGATTTTTAACCAGACAGCCGCTACTGCCAAAAAAGAGATGGAGGATTCAATACAGCTTGAATCTGTGGAACGTGAAGCAATGACCCAGTCGGATGCCTGGAAAGCATATCAGCAGGTGTTATCAGCCGTACCCCAGAACGCCCCCACCGTTCTGGAAAATTGTTACCGCAGTCTGGCCGTGTCACTGGTGCTTAAGGCCGCCATGAATTGTTCTCCCGAAGCGCTAAAACTTGTTGAGCGGAACGATGTGATTGAGTTTCGTGTACTCCGGTCATCGCTGATATCAGCCTGCATAACCGCTAAATAAGGAAGCCGGAATGCGTGATAAAGAGCGTAATAACAGTCTGCTCATCACTTTTTTCCTGTAATTCATTTCACCGGAGTGATTATGTCTGCAATCAGAACACGTTCTTCATTGCTAAAAAGCCTGCACGACGATCGTTATATCCTCATTCCTGCACTGGTTTTCACTGTGCTTCAGTGCAACTGCAAATAATGGAAACTGAGTATTACCCCTCCCTGAAGACCCCCTGAACTAAAACCGGAGTTATCCCATGAAAAAACTACTGGGTGCTGCACTGCTGTGCAGCGCACTGACCGGCTGCGCCGGTCTCAATTCAGATTTTGACTGTAACAAGACTGCCACCGACCAGTGTCTGACGACCGGTGAGGCCAACAGGCTGGCCGCACAGGGTAAAAGCCTGGATGACCTGACGGCCGATAAAGCCGCAAAAAAGCCTGCGGGTGAAACCCTGCCGGCACTGCGAAATCAGGCTCCGGTCGTGAATCCGTTCCGGCCTGTCTCCGTCGCAGCAACCGGAACGACCACCGCCAGGCCGGTTGCGTCTCGTCCTGTTACTACTGCCCCGGCGGGGACGTCTGATTCTCTGGTGACGCCTCTGGCTTCTGCCAGTCATGCAACGCCAGTTGCAGTCAACACAGCGGGTCACGTCCCCGCTCAGCGTATTCCTGATGCGACGCAGCGCCTGTGGATTGCGCCCTGGGTGGACACTGACGACAACTTTCATCAGCCGGCTGTGGTCGAGTTCGTAAAAAACAAATCCCACTGGGATGAGAGCTACCGCGTTATCGGGGAGGGCGGAGAATGATCGGATTCAGTAACGATCCATCGCTGGCTGAACTTAGCATGATGGCCGAAGGAAAAATGCTGAGTAATTCCACATACAGAATGGAGCTGAACGCTGATGTACCGGTGAGCGTCAGTCTCACCGAGGAGGCTCGTCAGCGTCGTCTCGAACTGATCCGGGAAGCAGCGGAGGGCCGAAAATGAGTTTTGTCGACAGCCTGATGGATATGCTGAAAAACGGCGGGCAGGAAGACGGTGCTGCCACGGCACGAAATAACCTCTCCCAGACATGGGACTATCCGTCCCTGGTTGCTGCGTTGCCGTACCGGTACTACGACGATACAAATGAAATTTTCGTCAATGCCGGCTCTGCGGGTTTCATGATGGAAGCTGCTCCGTTACCCGGTGCGAACGAACAGGTCATGGCCGCGCTGGACGACATGCTGCGCAAAAAGCTGCCCCGAAAAACGCCGGTGACTGTCATTCTCCTTGCCAGCAAGTGCGTCGGTGAGCGTATCGATCGCGGCGTGAGTAATGACATGTGGAAAGGCGGGATGGCCGATCATCTCAATAAAATCACTCGCGCGTTCTGGCAGCGCTCTGCGTTGCACGGTCTGGCCAACGAACGCGAATACCCGCTCTATCTGCGCAACTACCGTATCTTTCTTGTCTATGGTCAGCCGTTGAAACGCGCCTCCCAGACGCAGCGGGTGATTGATGACCTGATTCAGATACGCAACACCATCCGCGTATCCCTGGGGGCCGCACGTATCGACAGCATGAACGTCGATGTGAATGGTTTCCTGTCTGCGGTACGAGAGCAGATGAATTACCGTCAGGAGCAGGTGCTGACCTCTTCCGGGGACTACAACGAAGACGAGAAGCTCAACCGCCAGGTAGTTGACCCGGGTATTGACCTTAAGGTGCATCCGTCTCATATCCGGATGGAACTGCCGGAGACCTTCGATACGGGAGGGACGCGAATGCCGGCATCGTCATGTCGCATCATCAATATGCAGCTCAGCAAAAATCCGCGTCGTTTTGCGCTCTGGCAGGGGGCTGACAACCTCCAGAATCTGCGGTTTCCCGACCTCGGTATTCCCTGCCCGTTTATGCTGACCTGGACTACCGAGCTGGAGGAGCAGACCAAAAGCCAGAGTGAGGCGTTCCGTAAAGACCAGGACCTGTCAAAAAAAGCCAACTCGGCCTACGCGGCTCTTTTCCCCAATACCAAGAAAGCGGCGGAAGAATGGCGGCGTACTCGTGAACAGCTGAGCAGTAACGAAATTGCGCTCTGTAATACCTATTTCAACCTGACCCTGTTTGCGCCTGACAATAATACCGACGCGCAGGCCTGCGAACTGGCTGCCGTGAACGTATTTCGCAAAAATGAGCTGGAGATGGTGACGGTGCATTACCAGCAGATGCGTAACTGGCTGGCAGGCTTCCCGTTTGTTATGCAGGAAGGGATGTGGGAAGACCTGAAGATGACAGGCGCAACGCTGCGCGCCAAATCATGGAACGCGGTGAGCCTGATGCCGGTCGTGGCTGAACGCCAGCTGTCCAACGTGGGTATGCCGCTGCCGACATACCGCAACCAGGTGGCATTTTTCGACATGTTTGGTGAGGAGAACGGCAGTACCAACTTTAACATCGCCGTGACCGGCACTTCAGGCGCGGGAAAATCCTTCCTGACGCAGGGTATTCTGCGTGACGTGCTGAATGCCGGGGGGTACGCCTGGGTAATCGACATGGGTGACAGTTACAAGAACTACTGTCATCAGGCCGGTGGGGTTTATCTTGACGGCGCGAAGCTGCGCTTTAACCCGTTCGCCAACGTCAAAGACATCAACCATTCTGCGGAAGGTATTGTGCGTCTGCTGACGGTGCTGGCAAGCCCGACCCAGCCGCTGGACGGTGTCTGCGAAGCGATTCTGCAAAAAGCGGTGATGGATGCGTGGGAGAAAAAAGGAAACAAAGCCCGTATCGATGACGTCCATAACTACCTGACCAATGAGGACATCAATCAGGCATTTGCAGACAAACCGACCATCATCGCTCGCCTCGCTGAGCTGGCCATGCTGCTCGATACCTACTGCACCTGGGGGCCGGACGGTGAATACTTCAACGCTGACAACCCGACGCTCGATGGTGACACCCGCTTCGCGGTGCTGGAGCTGCTGAGCCTGGAAGACAAGCCGAAGTTACTTTCGTCCATCCTGTTTTCACTCATCCTGGCGATTCAGGAAAAGATGTACCACAGCCCGCGCGACCTCAAAAAGGTCTGCATCATCGACGAGGCCTGGCGCCTGTTGGGTGGTTCTAACCCGCACGCGGCACGGTTTATCGAAACTGGCTACCGCACCGTGCGTCGTCACCGTGGCGCGTTCATCACCATCACCCAGGGTATCAAGGACTTCAGCGCCAGTAAGGAAGCAGAAGCGGCCTGGAACAACAGCTCCACCAAAATCACCCTGTTGCAGGATGCGAAGGCGTTTAAACAGTACCTTGCCGATAACCCGGATCAGTTCTCGGACATGGAAAAAGAAGTTATACGTGGCTTCCAGCCTGCGCTACAGACCGGCTACAGCTCCCTGCTGATAAGTGCCGGTGAATACAGCTCCTTCCACCGTCTGTTCGTCGATCCCGTGACACGCGCCATGTTCAGCTCGCGTGGTGAAGACTTTGCCTTCATGCAGAAATTGCAGAGAGAGGCCGGGGCCACTGCGGAAGAAGCGGCGTATCTGCTGGCGGAGAAGAAATTCGGCAGTGAGCTTCGTGAACTTGAGGAATGGGTGAAAGCGGCATGAGTGAACAACAGGACAAGCCATATGACGGTGACTCCGTCCGCGATGGCGTAACGATGGTGGGATGGTTGACCTCCCGAAGCATGAAATTAGCAACCTTTGTGCTTGTCTCCCAGATGATTATGACGGGGATAACATGGCTTTACATGAAATCCACTGAGCCGGAGATCGTCGTCTTCGATATGAAGGGGACAGTCGACCTGTTCATGCAGCAGTCCGCCCAGTTGCAGCTCGATGAAGACAAGGCCAGGGTGCTGACAACGCGTTTCAATTCCGCGCTGTCAGACAGTCTCGGTGAATGGCAGGCCTCACATAACGCCATCATTCTGGTGAAACCGGCGGTGATGAGCGACCAGCGGGATATCACGAATGAGATCCGTGCCGACATTGCGCGCCGCACTCAGGGGGGCCAGTGAAAAGACGACTAAAGCTGATGGGGATGTTGCTGATGATGCTCTCCGCCGGCAGCGGGGCGAAAGATCTCGGTACCTGGGGTAACGTTTTTGAACCAACCGAGCAGGACATGCTGGCGTTCATCCAGAATCGCCTGAAAGGAATGGAGCAGACGGGCGAACTTGACCGCCTGCGCAGGGAGGCAACGGACAGGGTGAAGGAGCATGCGGTTCGTCCGACGCCGGTGGAAGGCCTCACAAAAGCGAAGGAATACCGCAGCTTTGCCTGGGACCCGACATTTACTGTGAAGGAGACGATCACTGACATGCAGGGCAACGTGATCGCCCGTAAGGGCGACACGGTCAATCCTCTGGATAAGGTGCCTTTCAGTCAGGTGCTCTTTTTCATCGATGGCGATGATGAAGAGCAGGTGAACTGGACCCGGCAGCAGCTTGCCGGCCAGACGAACCTGAAGGTGATCCTGGTGAACGGCAACATTAAGGAAACCAGCGATGCGCTGAACGAACGTATCTACTTCGACCAGGCAGGCGTACTGACGCGTAAATTTGGTTTTGAGCACGTCCCCGCGCGTATCTCACGCGACGGCCGCGTGATGAAAGTAGAAGAAATTCCGGTTTCAGGAGCAAAAAAATGAGCGCAACCACATTAGGAGAGTTGTTTCCACACCTGCGGCAGGCCATTACTCCGCATCGCCGCTATGCTAAACAACCCCGTAAAGCCTCAGTTGTTACATCCCGAATGGGGACGGCAGAGCGGCTCAAAACGTTGTATCCGGAGCTGGATTCCTGGCATCCGGTGCTGGTCACTAAAGCCTGGCTTCACTGGTGCGATCAGCATCAGCAGGAAGCCCGGGAGCCGTCGAAACGAGATGAACGTTTCCCGGATTACATCATTCACCTCTTACTGGAGAATATGCGGGCCGAGGACAGCGCGAAACGTAAAAAGGGTCAGACGCTGTCACTTTCCGAACGTCTCGACAGGTTATTTGCGGGGGAAGGGCAGGAGAGCACCGAATGTCACTAAGACACGATGCAGTGGTGCCGGGAATGCCTCACCGCATGACTGGCTACAATGCTGAAACCAAAGGCTGCGACGAAGATGTGAATCGCCTCTGTCAGCTGTACCCTGAAATTGCATCATGGCAACCGGAGCTGATTGCCGGTGCCTGGCGTCAGTGGTGCGTGGAGAACCAGCTTCAGCCGATAGCGCCGGAAAAACGTGATGAGGCGTTTCCCTTCTACCTCGTCAGGCTTATCCGCAACAGAATGGAGGAGATGAACGCATGGCGCTAATCAGCTGCTTCACCGGTCCGGAGGGGCTACAGGGGGTACTTACCTGTTTGCGCGACACTGAAGGCCTGACCGGTATTCTTGTCGTGGTTGGGTTGCTCACTGGCTGGCTTGTTGTTCAGTACCTGGCAGGTGCCCGGCGTGAGCGCCGGGCGTGGGAGAGTCGACCGGGAATGCCCGTTCCGCCGGCCCACTTTGGCAGTGCCTGGCATGCCGATGTGGTTCACGCCTCTGCCAACCGGGAGTATTACCAGATTATGCTGGCCGAACTGGAAAAAGCCGTGACTGACGCGGGCTATGAGCTGACGCGTGATGGATCACAGCGCGTGACGTTGCCAGAGGCAGACCGGCAGAAAATCAGCCGCAGGGTTTTCCGGGCTCGTCAGCTGGATATGACGCCGAGAGTGACTGAGCAGATGATGAAAGACAGTGAAGACGCAGCGGTGAACGATGGCTATGCCGGCAGGTGGCTCACTGTGCTTATTCGCGGAAGTGAAAGCGCTGGGTGGTACATCACAAAGCCACAAACGACCCATTAATTCAACCGCGCTGACCTTCAGGATGTTCGGTGCTCACTGCGTTGCGCTCCGCCTCAGCCTGAATGTCTTCCCGGTTTCCGATTAACCCCGACCAGGTAACGCCATGAAAAAAGACCCTGATACTGAAAAGGGCCGGAATGTCACCATCTCGTCAGTACGTCACGATGAGGGTTCGGCCCGACAGCTGGATGAAATCCTCAACGATAACCCGCTGTACAAACCTTCGCACGTGCTGCGCGGAGCCATTCTTGCCCTGTACGAAATGAGCCAGGAACAACGTCTGGCCATCATCATGAAAGCGGCTGATAAAGCCAAAAACCACTGACCATATCTTAAGCCCTCCCGCCGTCCGGTGGTTGCGGCACGCCCGGAGATATCCCATGACTCACCCTGATCCTGTCAGGCCGGTGACGGTTACCCGTGACCGCAACGGCTTCTGGACGCACCCACGCTATTTTACCCCCGCCAGTGATGAGGCCGGGCAGTCAGAATTCGGCGACTGGATGCGTCTGCACAACCTGACCTGTGCCACCCGCTGGATGGAAAATGATGCGCCTCCGCAGGTGATCGCCGCCTGGGAAAATGGCGTAGCCGACATCAGCGACTGGCAGCCCTCGGCGCCAGCGGGTGAAGGCTGGTTCATTGGCTCCATTCATGACACTGATGACGGCCCGGTTTGTGTCTGGCTGCGGGAGGTGAAATGAAGCGTCTTTCATGGCTTGCTGGCCTGATGCTTGTTTTCATGTCTTGGTCGCCGGTTCAGGCCACTGCTGCCAGCAACGCAGGCGACGGGCGCTGGGTGAATCCCATCACTGACGTCTGCTGGAAATGCCTGTTTCCGATGACGCTCGGTAATATCCAGCTGGCTTCCGGTCCTCAGAAAGACACAACCAACCCGTCCTCGCCTATCCAGATTTGTCCGGTGGGTATTCTGTATCGCATCGGGCTGGCCATCGGGTTCTGGGAGCCGATGGCGATGGTGGATGTGACACGTGAGCCGGGGGTGATGGTCAACATGGGCGGCTTTAAGATCGACCTGGGGCGTACTGGCACAGGCACAGCCGGGCAGAGTGACAGGCCCGCCGCCGGCGCGTTCTACCATGTTCACTGGTACAAATACCCGTTGATTTTCTGGCTTAACATCATCACCAGCCTGGGATGTCTGCAGACCGGAGACATGGACATTGCCTATCTGTCTGAGGTCGATCCTCTCTGGAATGACAGCACGCTCTCGATGCTGATTAACCCCGAAGCGGCACTCTTCGGTAACCTGGTTGCCCAGGGCGCATGCGCGGCTGATGCCGCCGCCGCGTCAGCTGGCCTGCCGTTGTCACCGCTGTTCTGGTGTGCGGGAAGTCAGGGGTCAATGTACCCGCTGACGGGCTATACCAGTGGTGAATTTTCCCCGCTGGAGGCCTCATTGCTCGTCGGTGAGCGTATGGCCTTTAAGATGCACCGTGAAGGACTGGTCTGGAACTCCATCGGCGCGGATACCGCCGTCTGCAACCAGTATCCTTCACCCATCATTCCCAAGGAACGGTGGCGGTACCAGATGGTGAACATGTACCCCGAAACGAACAACTGCCACCCTTTCGGTGCCAGTACGCAGTTGTGGGGCACCACACACAACTCACCTTCATCGAAAAAGAACTTCGGCTACCTCTTCTGGCGCAAACGTAACTGCGTCTTCCTTTAAGGACATGACAATGAAAAACGCTTATCTCCGGGCGCTGACGTTCAGCGTCATGGTTGCTTTCGCACCAATGGTCGTGGCGAGCGCCCAGACTGATATCTCCGTCACTGACCATAGCTGGATCAAAAGCCAGCAGGACGCACTGGCGGCTATGAAGGACGATCTGCAAAGCCAGTCTGCCGGTTCATACGTGTTACCGCAGGCGCAGCAGGATCTTATTACCCGACTACAGGGAAATATAGTGGCTCAGACCACCACGATGGGGGAAAAAGACACCTTCCAGGCGATTTACTTTGTAAGCCTCGGCATACCTCGCGAAGGCCTGCTGCCGATGCTGAAGGAGGCCCGCCGTTACAACATACCGCCAACGCTGCGTGGCCTCGTCAATAACGACATGCGCCAGACTGCGGCAGCTATGTTTGAGCTGAGTAAGGAGGACAGGGACGCCGGCGTGCAAATCGATCCGACGCTGTTCACTCAGTACAACATCACCACGGTACCTGCCCTGGTGGTGACCTGTCCTGGCCACCATGACGTTATCCGGGGAAGCCTGCCCCTGAAACAGGCCCTTGAGAAAGTGGCTGAAAGCGGCGAGTGCGCGGCAACGGCACGCCATCTCCTGGAGGCCGCCCAATGATAAAAATGCTTTCAACTGCGCTGTTGCTGTTCCCGCTTTTCGCTGTCGCCGCTGATCCTGCCTTTGAGGCGGGTGCGAGTTTTGGTAAGGGGAACGCTGCCGCAGGAACCGGTGCTCTGAAAAATCCCGGCGCGGTCACCGGAGCGATACCGGGCTATACCGCGAACCCACCGGAAAAGGGGTATTACGGTGGTGTAAACGGGGGCGATGGCGGTCTGGCGGGAAAAGGACAGGCTGCCCTGCAGGGAAATGACGCGGCACAGTCGGTGATCAGTTCCGGCACCAAAAATCCGACCCCAACGATTGATCCGAATGCGCCCTTTATCACTATTGGTAAAAATGCGGAGGGTACGGCTGACGGGATCATGGATGGCAGCAGCCAGCAGTGTAAAGAGACGACGGTTTCAAAATCGACCTTTGAGAATTTTACCTGCGACCGGGATGTGGCCGTGATCCAGACGTGCGGAAGAACAGCCAGTATCACCGGACATTATGAGGATAATTACAGCTACAGGACTATTACCATTGATTCAGACAATCTGGACGTCAGTAGCCCTGAAGTAACGTATACCATGCCGGAAGGGACAGTCTATTCGGCAAAGATGAGCTATACGTTCAGAAAGGACTTAGCGTTCAGCAACGATATCTGGTACCTGAACATCACAACACTCGGCAGGCTGATGACGATGTACGAAACGTCTGGTTCGTATGAGTTGTCACCGGGGAAGAGTTTCTCCGAAGGAGAGGCACTGACAATTACGATTAACAACAAACAGAATATACCCGAAAGAGTCGTGAACGTCTGGAAAGACGGGAAAAGAAATCAAATGTACCATTTCGTCATCACCATCGTTTACCGTACCGGTACAAAGGTATGGGTTCCACAGACGACCTGGACTGAAAGTTGTGGTTTTGACAAAAAATCGGCCCTGTCCAGCGCAGGCAGTATCTGTACCGAACCAGGCGGCACGCGTACCATCACTGTCGACGGGAAGGAGTACAGCCAGACAAACAGTTGCTGGGCATATTCAGATTCCTATGTGACGGGGACCAGTTCTCGCGGGAACTGCGGTTCGCTGATGGATAATCCCGCCTGCACGCTCTCTTCCCATTCCTGTACAACAACTGAGTCGGGCATCTGTACCCATCAGTCAGAAACGTATCAGTGTCAGAAAACCTGGTCATCCAGTGGTCTGGTCTGCGGCGGGGAGTATATCTGTAAGTCCGGCGCCTGCGATGAGACGAACGGTACCGGTGATAACGGGTTTGATACGGCTGTGGCCAAACTCGCGGGTCTGGCCTCTGCGGCAGAAGATGTCAGGGATCAGAACAGCACTATAGATGTCAGGGCCTTCACGGGTAAAGCCATGAGCTGCCGTAAGGCGTTTGCCGGCTTCTCCAACTGCTGCAAGGATTCTGGCTGGGGACAGGACACAGGTCTTGCCGCCTGTAACGATGATGAACTGGCTCTCGGTAAGGCCAAAGCCAAGAAAATCACCGTCAGTGTGGGAGAGCGCTGTGACCATAAGGTCCTGGGGGCCTGTATCCAGAAGAGTAAAGTGTACTGTGTTTTCGACGGCAAACTTGCCCGTATCATTCAGGAGCAGGGGCGTCGTGATCAACTGGGCGTGAAGTTCGGCAGCGGCGACAGCCCGGACTGCCGGGGCATTACGGTACCGGAGTTGCAGAGTATCGACTTCGATAAAATCAACTTCTCGGATTTCTATGAGGATTTGATGAAGAACCAGAAAATCCCGGATACCAGTGCGCAGGTTCAGCAGATTAAGGATCGCATCGCAGCGCAGGTGAACCAGCAGGGAGGTGGCAAATGAAGCGTACCCTCTGTGGCCTGCTTATGGCGCTGGCGAGCCATACGGCACTGGGCGAGGAGATTGTGACGCCGGCAGAGCCGTTCACCGGCTGGTCCTGGTACAACGAACCGAAAAAGCCCCCTGAGCAGCCCCGAAAACCGCAGCAGCCAGCACCGCAAGCCATCCCGGATCTCAGCAAAATGTCCCCGATGGAGCAGGCCAGGGTGCTGAAAGGGTATACACAGGAGGCGCTTAACCGCGCCATCCTGTACCCCTCGCGGGAAAATACGGCGACGTTCCTGCGCTGGCAGAAGTTCTGGACGGACCGGGCATCGATGTTCAGCCAGTCCTTTGCGGCAGCGCAGCTGAGCCATCCTGACCTCGATTACAACCTTGAATACCCGCACTACAACAGCATGGCGCCGTTTACTCAGACACGTGATCAGCAGACCCGGCAGAATGCGGTGGAACAACTGGCGCAGCACTACGGCCTGTTTTACTTCTACCGGGGCAGCGACCCGATCGACGTGCAGATGGCGGGGGTGGTGGCTGACTTCGCGAAAACCAACGGGATTTCGCTTATCCCGGTCTCGGTCGACGGCCAGGTGGCACCAGGCCTGCCGCAGAGTCGTCCGGATACCGGTCAGTCCCGCTCGATGAACATCACACATTTCCCGGCGCTTTTCCTGGTTGATCCCCGCAACCAGAACTACCGTGCCCTGTCCTACGGCTTCATGACACAGGATGACCTGTCAAAGCGATTCCTGAATGTGGCCACCGGTTTTAAACCCAATTCCTGAGAGTCTTTTATGACAAAAATACTTTTCACCCTCATCCGTGATGCAGGGCGGTTTTCCCTGTACGCCCTTGTCCTCGGCCCGGCCCTGGTGCTGTATGTCCTGGTGATGTTAGCGGCGTATGATGGCTCACTGTCCCGTCAGTTCCTGACGACCTTTCATGACCTGACTGACGGCGTACCTGCCGGCAATGTGATGGCGTGTGTTAATGAACACGAGATGGTCAGTCGCTTTTCACCGCCAGAGCCCGGAGAGAAGTTAAAGCCCGCTCCTGCGTTAGAGAAAGCCCCTCCTGAAGTGTTGTGTCAGCGTGGCTACGTGGACAGCGATTCATGGGCGCGTTCTGTGGATGCAACGTTGAGAAACTTCTGGGGGATGGCGGTAATGTTTGGTGCCGGATTGTGGTTTGTTTCCCGTCGTCTCTCTCTTGCTGCCCAAAAGCGTATTTCACCAGACACACATTCGGTTCTGGTACGGAAGAACAGGGAGACACAGGAATGAAACCAGCTATTCTCGCAGGACTGATTTTCTGGGGCACGATGGCACGCGTACTGAGCGAACTGATGACCTGGTCCGTGGAGCATACACAGCAGGGGCTGCTGTGGCTGTGCAATGGTATGTGGGCCGGTGCCGCCGGCATGGTGGTGTATGCCGGCTACCGCTGGTTCAGGTTTGAGAGAGGGCAAACGCACAAGGAGGTCGACCGTGAACATTAAAACCGGGTTCACTTTGCTGCTGTTGTCCCTGCCTCTGCTGACACATGCCGGGGTACGCGAAGAACTGATGGCGCTTGAGGCAGCAAAGTCCGCCCCACCTTCTGCTGCTGCGGCCATCACCGCTTCTCCTGTTCCGGCACCGTCCAGCCTGATGGCATTGCCGGATGGACGAAGGGCAAACATGAAAGATTATGCCGTGGTGCTCTTTATGCAGGCTCACTGTGAATTCAGCGCAAAGTTCGATCCGCTGCTGAAGGGCTGGGCTGATGAGCATGCAATTAAGGTCTATCCGTACACCCTGGACGGTGGCGGCGATGTCTCCTTTCCGACGCCGATGGTACCGCGCAAGAGCGATCTTAGATCGCCCATTGCAGACGAGATTGTGACCTTCTTCGGAAACGGTCTGCCGATTGCGACACCGACGGCTTTTGTGGTCAACGTCAACACCCTGAAAGCGTATCCGCTGACCCAGGGCGTGATGGATATTCCCGCACTTGAAAGCCGTATGGCCAGCCTGATTCAGGCGGATATGGATAACGTCGATCCGAAAGCGCTGCCGCCCATGCTTGCAAGTACGCAGGTCACCCCTCAGTAATACAACCGGACTACAAAATGACTACAAATTCGTATGCGCTCTCGCGTACCGAACGCGTGTGGCTGTTATTCAGCGTAACGCTGCTCGTGTCCGCTGCATTCTATGGCGGGCTGGCCTGTCGGGTGGTCAGCGTCATGAACCGCCCTGAGCTGACGACCTGCCTGCTGGACTTTCCGGTACTTCTTCTCATCTCGCTGAGTATCGGTTTTTTTTCCATCGCCGCCGGGCTTTACGTATGCCGTCAGAGCCTGGTACGGAAACGCAGGGAGGAAATTGCATGATCAAGGCACTTATAACCGCTGGCCTGGTCTTTTTCGCAGGCCTGGCTGCGCTGCCGGCTCAGGCCGATGTCAACGGTGACCTGAACGGCTTCTTTGGAAAACTGGGCTACAGCGGCAACGTCTCCCAGGCGCAGGCCTGGCAGGGGCAGGCGGCCGGGTATTTTTCCGGCGGCTCGGTCTACCTGCGAAACCCCGTCAAAAACGTCCAGCTGATCTCGATGCAGCTGCCGTCCCTGAACGCCGGCTGCGGTGGTATCGATGCCTACCTGGGGTCATTCAGCATGATCAGCGGTGAGGAAATTCAGCGGTTCGTGAAGCAAATCATGAGCAACGCCGCCGGCTATGCCTTCGATCTGGCTCTACAGACGATGGTCCCGGAGCTGAAACAGGCAAAAGACTTTCTTCAGAAGCTGGCCAGTGATGTTAACTCCATGAACATGAGTTCATGTCAGGCTGCGCAGGGCATTATCGGCGGATTGTGGCCGGTGACGCAGGTGTCGCAGCAGAAAATCTGTCAGGACATTGCCGGTGAAACCAATATGTTTGCCGACTGGGCTGCATCCCGTCAGGGCTGCACTGTCGGAGGTCAGGGGGATAAGGTCACGGCCAGGGCAGGGGATGCAGAAAAAGACCAGGTGCTGAAAAACAAAAACCTTATCTGGGACACGCTCAGTAAGAACGGGCTGCTCGCTAATGATCGCGCGCTGAAGGAGCTGGTAATGAGTACCGTCGGCTCCATCATCTTCAATAAAACCGGAGGCGTGACAATCCTGACACCACTGGTCGATAACCGCGATCTGATCAAAGTTCTGATGCGGGGGGGAACGGCGAAGGTCTATGGGTGCGATGAGGCAACACTCTGTCTTGGGCCTGTCGTCACTAACCTGACGATTACTGAGTCCAGCGCTCTGGTCACACTGGTCAAAAATCTGATGATTTCCATGCAGAACAAACTTGTCGATGACAAACCGCTGACCGATCAGGAAAAAGGCTTCGTGAACACCACGTCCGTACCGGTACTGAAATACCTGACCAACGCCCAGAGTATGGGCATGAGCGCGACGTATCTGCTTCAGGTTTCCGACTTTATTGCCCAGGACCTGATGATCCAGTACCTCCAGGAGCTTGTGAAGCAGGCAAGCCTGTCACTGGCCGGCAAGAACTTCCCCGAAGAAGCCGCCGCCAAACTGCGTGACAACGTCATTCACGCTCAGGGACTGCTGGCCGACATGAAATTACAGTCAGCGGCAGACCAGAATGCGCTGGACGGTATCGACCGCAACATGCAGTACCTGCAACAGCAGGTGTCCACCATCGTTTCAGGTTCTTATCAGAGCAACTATCACTGGGGTGATCGCTGATGCTTGAGATATACACTATCTATGGCGGGGGGATGTGGAAAACGGCGCTGGACGCCGTTGTCACCCTTGTCGGTCAGAATACTTTCCACACTTTACTGCGCATTGCCGGCACCTTCGGGGTGCTGGCCGTGTTGTTTACTTTCATTAAACAACGCAACCCGATGGTTTTCGTTCAGTGGCTGGCCATCTTTATGGTCATCACATCCATCCTGCTGGTACCGAAACGTTCCGTACAAATCATTGACCTTTCCGATCCGGCAGCAGTGTGGAAAACGGATAATGTACCGGTCGGGCTGGCAGCCATCGCGTCGCTGACGACCAGTATCGGGTACAAGATGGCGTCAGTGTACGACATGCTGATGGCCAGACCCGACTCGGTGACCTACAGCAAAACCGGGATGCTGTTCGGTTCGCAGATTGTGGCGGAAACCAGCGACTTCTCCACGCAGAATCCGGAGCTGGCACAGATGCTGCCGGACTATGTGGAAAACTGTGTGATCGGCGATATTCTGCTGAACGGGAAATATACGATTAACCAGTTACTGAACTCCACCGATCCGCTCACGCTGATAACCAGTAATCCCAGTCCGCTGCGTGGCATTTTTAAAATGACCTCGACCACTCGCCAGTTCCTGACCTGTCAGCAGGCCGCAACAGAGATTAAATCCCTGGCGAATACCGATGTGAACCCGGGTAGTGCAACGTTCACCTGGCTGACGCGTAAAGTCTTTGGCAACAAACTGAACGGTGCAGCCTTACTGTCTAACGCGATGGGGGAGAGTTACGGTTACTTCTACTCCGGTGGCATGACAGCCGCGCAGATCATGAAGAATAACATTACCAACAGCGCAGTCCGGCAGGGGATAAAAGGGTTTGCGGCGCGCTCATCCGATACCGCCAACCTGCTGAACCTGGCCACAGAGAACGCGGCAACGAAACAACGCCTGAGCTGGGCAGCAGGTAACGAACTGGCCACCCGTACACTGCCGTTTGCGCAGTCCCTGCTGATGCTGATTCTGGTGTGCCTGTTCCCGCTTATGATTGCGCTGGCCGCATCGAACCATACCCTCTTCGGTCTTAACACGCTGAAGATTTATGTCTGCGGTTTTATTTACTTCCAGATGTGGCCGGTGATGTTCGCGATTCTGAACTATGCCTCAAACTACTGGCTACAGAGCCAGACCGGAGGCACGCCCCTGGTTCTGGCCAACAAGGATATTGTTGCGCTGCAACATTCTGATGTGGCGAATCTGGCAGGCTACCTGGCACTATCCATTCCGGTGCTCTCGTTCTATCTGACCAGAGGGGCGGCGGCAATTGGCTCTCAGGTTACCGGCAGCATACTCAGTTCAGGTGCATTCACCTCTGCCGGTGTGGCAGCGACCACTGCGGACGGAAACTGGTCGTTTAACAACATGTCGATGGACAATGTCAGCCAGAACAAGATGGACACGAACCTGGTGCAGCGCCAGGGGCAGCAGACGAGGCAGGCGGATAATGGTTCAACCCAGACCCAGACGGCCGGTGGCCACACGGTTATCGACGGTTCCGGTGCAATGTCGAATCTGCCGGTGAACATGAAGCTCAGCCAGCTGGCAAGCAGTGGTTTCCAGGAGTCAGCCCGTCAGTCGCAGGTTCAGGCGCAGACGGCGCTCGATGGCTACAACCACAGCGTCACCAGTGGCTGGTCACAGCTCTCCCAGCTGTCTAACCAGACCGGTACCAGTGACAGCCTGATCAGAGGCAGTGAAAACAGCCATGCCACTAATGCGACGCGCGGCGCCAGCATGATGATGTCGGCTGCTGAAAGCTATGCGAAAGCTAACAATATCTCGACGCAGGAAGCCTATAACAATTTGATGGATATCAGTAATCAGGGGTCTGTATCAGCAGGTATTAAAGGGACAGCCGGAGGGGGACTTAATCTGGGCGTTGTTAAGTTTGGTGCTGAAGGAAGTGTTTCTGGCGATTTGCGGCATTCGACGGGCAGTTCAAGAGGAATTCAGAATTCAGATTCCCATTCGCAAGATATGCGACATGATCAGAACAGCCAGGCCGTTAATGACTTCCGCCAGGGCATGGATATGGTCAAAAGTAGCCGAATCACTGATGGCGCGAATCATTCCGAGAATGCTGCAAGCAGCAATGTTCAGCAGCTGGCCGCAACGCTTAATGATGCTGAGAGCCAGTACCATCAGTACACCACCAGTTCGACGCAGAGTAGCGAGTTCAGCAGGATGGCCACTGTTGCGCAGAACCAGAGTGCAAGCCTCGATACAAACTATACGCAGGAGTTTGTGGACTGGGCGGCTAATAAATACGGTGATAAGGCTCAGTCCATGCTGACAAGTGCGCCATCGGCGCGCGAAGCAGCGATGGAGTTCGTTAATGAGCGTCTCAAACCTGAAATCATGGGGGATTATCAGCAGGGCCGTTCAGATCTTACCAGCGGTCAGGAGCATGCAGCATTCAGTGGTGAGCACGTGGTTCAGCCAGCCCTCGGCAGTCAGCACGGATCAGGCCCGGCAAGTAATGATGGAGGTATACGTTACAGCCCTGTCGAGAGTGGCTCTTATAATTCGAACGACACGGGGAACCACCATACAGACGGAGCGTCTCAGGTGACGGAATATGCGGGCACTTACGGTGGACAGGTTTCATCTGGGGGGGGGAGCGTGTCTGTGAGAACAGGCGGTTCTGTTTCGGGTAGCCATGAGTCATCATTGTTAGCGCAAAATCAAACAGACAGTGAGAACTTAGCCGGTCAACGGGAAATCAGCCATAACGAAGTACATTCTGGCTACGGCAGACAGGAACAAAGCTCCCAAATCCAGTCAGGCACTCACAGAAGCGAACAGGATAGCCTCTCCATTAAATCCAGTGATCATGATACCGGAAGACATTCGACTGAAAGGCAACGCTCTGACTCCAGCGCTGGGATGCAGCAGGAATTACGCCAATCCGGGACCTTACGGGAACAAGGGGGAGCAGCAGGCCACAGGAACGAAATGAGCCATAGCCCTGCAACCATGAATGTTGAGGAGCAGCGGGTTCAGGGTAATGCTATGCAGGCGTCTTTCAAAGAAAACCAGGCAAAACTGCATGAACAGTCAGGTCAGGGTTTTGGTCCACAAAATGATATCCAGCGACGTGTAGCGGAACAAAGATCTGAAAATGAGCATAAAATCAAAGAATCTGCTGGGGTAATTGATAAAAAACAATCCACTGTTCAGGCATCCAGTGATATCCTGAAAGGAGAAAACTTAATCGGTCAAGGGCGATTCAAGCTTGGTCGTGCTGAAGCTGAACTGGATCAATCAAGTAAACTCAATCCGTTTAATGATCTCCAACCAGATGAGCTGCAACAGAGAGTGGCAGAATTAAGGAAGAAAACTGGAGGATAAAATGACCAAAAAGGTAAGTGCTTATTGTTGTTTCATTCCAATCGGCATTTATGCAGCTTATTCTTTAAGCCTGCAATTACTTTTTGACGTGCCATTTATGGCTAAGAGCATGCTCTTATCAGTAATCCCCAGCGCCATCTATATTTTCTGCTTTTGGTCGTTACGAAGCAGCAAAAGAGGGATGAATCTAAAAGCGACTCTCCTGTTTAACACGCTGCTTGCAGTCTTACTAACTTTCTTGGTGGAATTTGTAGGAAATGATACCGAAAGTGCTTTAATAGCAGGCATAGCTGTTCACTCGCTGATAGCTTTCATCTTTGTAGGGGTAGTCTTACGGCCTATTACTTACAAGGATAATACCCTTCTTAAGGATGAAGATGATGGCCGGGTATATGTTATCCGGAATGGGAGAGCTCATGTGTTGACAGATAATGAAGCTCAGCTCATAAGCACTACTGACAACAAAATTATCAGTTTTTCAGGCAGTCAAATAGGTATCCAGGATGGTGGCATAACCAATATTCCTTTGAATACTTCCTTCAACGATTCGTTTAGCAACGGAATACCTGTGAACCCTGCGTCAGGAATGCCAATGGTTGGTGGCATCTCTGGCCTGGATATACACGGAAACAGTTGGGGAACAAACTTCAACGAACCTTCAAATACGTATGACCCTAACCGGGGATACTGAAAGTAAGGGGGCAATGGCCCCCTTAATTATTGTAGTAATCAAAGCTAAATCATCTTTTTAAACTAAATTACCTTTCAAATCAGCCGATAACGTCTCTGTTAGCTATATCACGCTAACGGGGACGTTTTTCTATGCACAGGAAGAATTCATGAAATTAAAACAATTAGCCGTTGTAGGTCTGATCGCTTCTACTCTTGCACTGTCAGGTTGTGGTGCCATGTCCACCGCGGTGAAGAAGCGTAATCTAGATGTCAAAACTCAGATGAGTGAGACCATCTGGCTGGAGCCATCATCCGAGAAGACTGTTTATTTGCAGATCCGTAATACTTCCGACAAGGACATGTCTGGGCTACAGGCACAAATTACAAATGAACTGGCCGCGAAAGGCTACCGCGTCTCCAGCTCTCCGGACACCGCCTACTACTGGATTCAGGCAAACGTGCTGAAAGCCGAAAAAATGGATTTGCGTGATGCTCAGGGCTTCCTCAAAACAGGTTATGAAGGAGCAGCCATGGGCGCAGCTCTGGGAGCAGGCATCACCGCGTACAACTCCAGTTCAGCAGGTGCGACACTGGGTGTAGGGCTGGCCACGGGACTGATTGGTATGGCTGCCGATGCAATGGTTGAAGACGTCAACTATACGATGGTAACCGACCTGCAAATCTCCGAGCGTAGCAAAGCGACCGTTACTACCGACAACATTTCTGCCCTGAAACAGGGTACTTCAGGCGTGAAGGTTCAGACCAGCTCAGAGCAGGGCAACCGCGCCAAATACCAGACCCGTGTGGTATCTAATGCCAACAAGGTAAACCTCAAGTTCGAAGAGGCGAAACCTGTCCTGGAAGCACAGCTGGCGAAATCCATCGCTGGCATCATGTAATTATTGAGCTGAAAAAACGCTCTTACACCTAAGGTTAGGAATAGATATGAAAAAAGTTGGAATTGTATGTTTGACATTGATTATGGCTGCTCTCGTGGGCTGTTCTTCTCAATCATCCCAGGAAGAACCAGAAATGGCAGCAGCACGTCAGTGTTCTGATCAAGTAATTGTCACTTCCAAAAATAAAACTGGTACGACAAAATTAACTTCAATCCTTAAAGACGAAGCCACTATTGTGCGAGTAGGTGATTCCTCACAGGAAACACATCAGCTTAAAGGTTTCCCTTATGTTGAGTCTACCTCACTTGATAATGATAAACCCGGGTCAGCATGGCGCAGTTGCATGAAGGTGAAAGGGTTTACGGTTGGTGGTTGAGTCGCCTGCAACAATAGTGAGCTAACAGCTCGTTATCATTCAAACCGCACTGAAAAGATATCCCACACCTCAGTGCGGTAATTAGTACCTCTCCTTTCTAACTGACACCAGACCGAGTTCACTTCGAGCAGAGTGCGTCGGTGCTTTCTGTTAGCCCCCTGAAATGACGCTTCCTCGCATGGCTGCGCCAGGCACAGCCCTGTCTGCGGCGAGCGTTGCGTCCTTAATTTCAAAGGAGTTCGTCCATCATGATGCATCAGATAAATGAACGTGCAGATTACTCAGCTGAATTCTGGTCGCTTATCCATCTGGAAAGCGAGCTGATGGCAGCAAGGGCCTGGATGAATGTATTTGGTTCACTTCCTGAGGGGCAGGGTATGACCATTGTTGCTTTCTGGGCTGGCTATGAATTTACCCTTTATGATCTGGAACCCCGGGAGTGGCATTCAGCGGTTTATAAGGATGTGGCCTCGTCAGTCCGTTCTGTGGCTGCATACATTAATAACCAGGACTGGGAGGACGGATGTCAGCAGGCCAGGTATGAACTGAGTCAGATGTAATAACCCGACGATTTACCCCACGCGATACCACATTTTTTCATCACCCCTTTTTAACTTTTCTTCCCTGATAACACACATCACCAGACAGGTGATGCGATAACGGCCGGACAACACTCTATGAGCTTCGCAGGAAAAAACCTTACCCAGGGCGGGCAGATGACCGCCTACCGCTGGCGCATGTTCATTCAGGTGAACAACTGGATAGGATTCTGGATCTTCATCCTGTTCGCCGTGCTGACTACCGCCATCTTTCTCTGGCGAATTCCCCAGGAAGCCCTGGATAACGGCTCCCTGTGGTGGTTCGCCAGTATCAACAGCAGTTTTATCGATCTAATGCCGGCAACGGGGACGCCAAAGATATACGACGTTCACTACTGGTATGCTCCGACCGCGACGGCAATGGTGCTGAAAATGACGTTACCACAGATTTATACCGACCCGTACATGCAGGCAATGGGCGATCAGTGTCTGCGTGAATTGCAATGGGCGGCCGGTGCCAGTGGCATCTTCAGCCTGGTGGTGTTCCTGGCGGTGACCTGGTTTATCGCGGATATCGGGCGGAAAGAAAGCGAAGATGAATACATTTCCGGCATGGAGCTGACGGACAAGCCGGTAGAAGTCAATAAACTGCTGCGTAAAAACGGTGAACTGTCCGACCTTCGGGTGGGTGATCTGCATATGGTCAGGATGGCAGAAGTGCTGAACTTCCTGATGCATGGCACCATCGGGGTGGGGAAGTCGACGCTGATACGCTGGCTTCTGGATCACATCCGTAAGCGCGGTGACAGAGCCATTATTTACGACTCCGGCTGTACCTTTACCGAAACCCATTACAACCCCGACACCGATTTCATTCTAAACGCTCACGATGAACGCTGTGCCAACTGGCAGATGTGGGGAGAGTGTGTTGATGCAGTCGACTATGACAACCTGGCCGCCAGCCTTATCCCGGTCGAAGGGGATTCAGACCCATTCTGGGTATCCAGCTCGCGCACTATCTACGCTGACCTGGCCATACGTATGTCTGTAGACCCGGAACGCAGCATTGAGAAGTTTCTCAAAACACTTCTCTCACTCAGCATGAAAAATCTGCGTACCTATCTGGCCAACACGCCCTCAGCCAACCTGGTTGAAGAGAAGATCGAGAAAACAGCCATTTCCATTCGCTCGGTAGTGACTAACTACGCCAAAGCCCTTCGCTATCTACAGGGACTGGATGACGGAACCCGGCCCCCTTTTACTATCCGCGATTGGATGACGCAGGCGCGCTATGACAACAGCTGGTTGTTTATCTCCACTCAGGCCCGTCATCGTAAGAGCGTGAGGCCGTTAATCTCCTTGTGGGTATCGCTGGCCACGCTGATGCTCCAGAGCATGGGTGAGAACAGTGATCGCCGGGTGTGGTTCATTATCGACGAAGCCCCGAGCCTTCAGCGAATCCCGGAGCTGGCCGAAACACTGGCTGAAGCGCGTAAGTTCGGGGGATGTTTTGTGCTGGGCATGCAGAACATGGCGCAGCTGGTTCACGTCTACGGCCGTGAGCTGGCCAAAAGCATCTTCGACCTGATGAACACCCGCATGTACGGTCGTTCACCGAGTGCTGAGATGGCCAAGGTGGTGGAAGAAGAGCTGGGCAACCAGCGTAAGCGAAAAATCCGCGAGCAGAACAGCTACGGTCTGGACCAGGTGCGTGACGGTGTGTCCCTCGGCAAGGATGAGGTCAATAATCCCATCGTCGACTACGAGCAAATCATGCGTCTGCCAAACCTCAACTTCTACGTGCGTCTCCCGGGTGAATACCCGGTTGTTCGCCTGAAGCTGAAGTACCGCGCCATGAAAAAACGCCATGCAGGCCTGATAGAACGCAACATTCGTGATGCGCTCAGCCCGGAGCTGGAAAAAATCATTCAGGAGAACGAACGCGCTGCTGCTGCCGCAGGACTTACATTCCCGAGCGGTGATGAAGCGCTGGAGAAGGGGAGGGAGTCCATATTTGTGACTGGCGCCGCCGCATCAGTAGCGTCTGCCGGCACCACGGCTGCGACGCAAATCGCTGTACCGCGTCAGGACAAGCCGGTGGAAGGAAAGTCCCCTGTCAGTACCGGGTTGGTTGTACCTGCTGTACGGCCGGCCGTGGCTCCCGTCCCCACCCAGTCTAAGGTGCCGGATACTGAACCAGCCCCTGAAAAGCACAGCACGGTGAAACCCCCCGTCACTGAAGAGAAAAAAGATAACGTCGTTTCGATCCGACCTTCCGCGCCGGTGCAGAAAACAGATGACGTATCCGAAAGGCCACACCCCTCCACACAGGTGGTCGCTCATGAGTCTGCCACCGGCTCAGCTCCAGCAGTACCCGAGGCCATCAAAGCTCTGCGCAATCGTCACAACTTACCAGAACAGCCCGTTGCCTCGCCCCTGAGCATGCTGCACAGGGCACGCCAGCGACCGGCCGCTTCGGAAAGCGAGCAGCAGACGGAAGATAACGGTGGTGGTGAGTCCATGAATCTCGAAATGAAGGTAACAGAACTGCCTGACGGCGGCCTGAGTGTGACGACAGCGGGTAAGCCGGTCGCGCCGGTAAAAACGGAAGAAGCGTACCGGGCGAACCGGCAGCTGGCGCAGGAAGAAGAGAACATTTTACTTCACCGTGACGCGGACGACCCGGGTTACGACGAAAACGATCAGCATTATTACGACAGAGAGCATGATATATGATGTCAGTCGCACCCGTAGCGTCAGCCGGCGAGGCAGCAGGCTACTACAGTAATTCCGATAACTACTATTTTCTGGGCAGTCTTCAGAGTCTGTGGATGGGAGAAGGTGCAAAAGCGCTGGGCCTTGAGGGCAATGTCCGTGGCGATGACCTGACGGCCGTGCTTGAGGGCCGTCTGCCGGACGGCTCACGGCTTGGCAAGGAGGTTAACGGTAAGCACATTCACCGTCCCGGCCATGACCTGACCTTTTCTGCCCCCAAAAGTGTCTCGATATTGGCCCTGATCGGCAACGATAAAGAAATGGTGGAAGCGCACAACCATGCCGTCCGTGTGGCAGCCGGCTATGTGGAGAAGCTTATTTCTGCGCGCGACACGAAAGACGGCGTCACGTCCATCGTGCACACCGGCAGGATGGTGGCCGCCGCCTATACGCATGACACATCCCGCAACCTTGATCCGCAGCTGCACACCCACCTGCTCATCGCCAACATGACGGAGTATGCGGGCAAATGGAAAGCCCTGGCCACTGATTACATTCATAATGCCGGGTTTATCGAGACCGTCATGAAGCACCAGGTCACGCTCGGTAAAATTTACCGCAGTGCCCTGCGTGAACGGGTTGAAGCGCTCGGTCATGAGGTAGAAGAAGTCGGTAAACATGGCATGTGGGAGATCAAGGGCGTTCCGGAAGACGTCAGGGACGAATATTCCTCCCGGGGCCGGGAAATTCAGGGGGCCGTGGGGGCTGAAGCCACGCTGCGCAGCCGGGATGTGGCCGCGAAAGACACCCGCAGGGCGAAAGTTGACCCTTCGCGTATGCGCCTGATGGAGCGCTGGCTGGGACAAATGAAGGAGAAGGGATTTGACCTGAAAGCATATCAGGAGAGCGTCGTTCCGCGTGATGCAGGTCTTCGTGACACACCGCCTCAGCCGGAGCGAGGTCTTCAGGCGACGCCGGTTCCTGCCGGGCCTGAACAGGTTACCCCGCAGGCGTCGTTGAGGGCAGAAAAACGTCCCGACACACCTGCTCAGACCGCAGAACGGGAGAGTCTGTCCCGTCAGCCTGTAGCACAGCCGGCTGACGCAGTGAGTCAGCCGGCACAGGCCGGACCCGGAAAAACGCCGGTGGCCAGGAGCTTTCCCGCAGCGCAGCCGGACATGGAAATGGCCCGCCCGGAACTGGCTGAGGCAGTCCGGCTGGCCATCTCGCAGTTAAGCGACAGTAAAACACGTTTTACGTTTGGTGAACTAATGCTGACCACGGCGGAGCTGAGCGAACGGCTGCCGGAGATTCAGGATATCCGTGTGGCCATCGATGCGGCGCTGAAGGACGGCATGATTGTGCCGCTGGACAGTGAGAAAGGGGTCTTCACCTCCCGTATTCACCTCCTGGATGAACTCTCGATCCAGGCGCTGAGTCAGGAGCATCTCAAATCCACAAAGGTCGTCAGTTTCACCCGCCCGGCGCAGTACGCACCGGCGGCGCTGGA
Organism: Enterobacter hormaechei subsp. hoffmannii; assembly: GCF_001729745.1. Taxonomy (GTDB): domain Bacteria; phylum Pseudomonadota; class Gammaproteobacteria; order Enterobacterales; family Enterobacteriaceae; genus Enterobacter; species Enterobacter intestinihominis. The sequence goes on along the minus strand of NZ_CP017187.1, from coordinate 82,415 downwards.
GGTCGTGGAGAAAGACGCCCTGGTTCTGATGAATGCCCCGTCAGGCGTGGCGGGCATCCGTGACCTGACCGCGCAGCTGGCCGGTATTGCCGGCGCGAACGGTCGTGACGTGCAGGTGCTGGCCAGCTCTGCCGAACGCGCCATTTCGCTGGCAAAATCCGACGATTTGCGGGAACGGATCATCAGCCGGCAGCATGTTCTGAGCGGTGATTTTCACCTGAAACCCCAGAGCACGCTGATTATCGAAGGGGCGGAGCGCCTTGGGCTAAAGGAGACGCTGGTTCTGCTGGGCGAAGCGCGCGCGCAGGATGCGCAGCTGGTCTTTCTCGACAGCGCCGGGCGTCAGGCGAACGGTAACGCCATGTCCGTGCTGGAGTCCGCCGGTGTGGCCCGCTCCCGCCGCACGGAGCCGTCTCCGGGGCTTGAGGCCGAAGTGGTCAGTATTCCGGACAAACGCGACCGTTACGAAGCGCTGGCCAGCCGGTTTGCCGAGCTGAGCGGCGGCCATGAAAACGTCACCGCCGTCGTGGTCGGCAGGCGTGAACAGGCGCAGCTGACGGGTCTGGTGCGTGAGGCGTTGCAGAACGCAGGACAGCTGGGGCGCGACGGTGTGGAGATAGAGGCCCGGCAGCCGGTCTGGCTTGACAGCAAAACACGCCGCATGCCGGGTTCATACCGTCCCGGCATGGTGCTTGAAGATCGCACGGACGCAAAAGACCGTAAATCGTATGTGATTGACCGGGTGCATGAGGACACGCGGGTTCTCTCGCTAATCGACGGTGACGGCGTGCTGACACGGATGAAAATCGGGGATATCAGCGCTGACTGGCGTCTCTTCAGCCGTGAAACCCTCAGCGTGGCCACCGGCGAAAAACTGCTGGCCGTGGCGGGGGATCGTGAGCACAGCCTGAAGGCAAAAGACCGTCTTGAGGTGACCGGGATAAGTGAAAAGGGGATTGAGGTTAAACGGGGGGAAGACACCCTGACGCTGCCAAAAGACCAGCCGCTCTATCTGTCACATGCTTACGTGACCGCGCCGGGCGGCCGGGATAACGATACCGGTGTGGTGCTGGCCGCACTGAACAGCCGCGACATCTCATCCCGGACCATGAACTCGCTGGCACAGAGTGGCCACCGGGCGGAAGTGTTCACCGCTGAAGTGCAGGACCGGGCTGAAGCCCGGATGCAGCGTATGAAGACCAGTGTCTCTCCCGTGCAGCTGGTCAGAAACCTGAGTGGCCATGATGACGTCAGTCAGGCGGTTGATTCACTGCATGACAGCGTCCGGACGGACGCCGGGCTGGCCGTCTGGCGTGCCATCAATGACCAGCGCACCGTGGTGTTCAGCGAACTTAAGCTTGCGACAGAAGCGCAGAAATATCATCCCGACCTTGAGGCCATCGGGAATGAAATCGGGGCGATGGTCAAAAACGGCGAGTTGCTCTGCGTGTCAGCAGGCGGAGAGCCGGTGCTGGTTTCCCGGGCGACCTGGGAGATGGAAAAAGCCATTCTGCGCGTGGTGGAGGAAGGGAAAGGTACGCAGCAGCCATTGCTGGAACAGGTACCCGAGGCCGTGCTGAATGGCCTGACTGAGGGGCAGAAAAAGGCGACCACCCTGGTGCTGGGCACCACGGATCAGTTTATCGGGATTCAGGGCTATGCCGGCGTGGGGAAAACCACGCAGCTGAAGGCGGTGATATCTGCACTGGAGACCATACCGGCGGACGTTCGTCCGGTTATGACGGGGCTTGCTCCAACCCACCAGGCGGTGAAAGAGATGAGCGACGTCGGTGTCCGGGCGCAGACCATCAAATCCTTTATCGTTGAGCATGATCAGGCCACGGCCGCAGGCGGGAAGCCTGACTATAAAGGGCAGGTGTTTCTTATCGATGAGTCCTCAATGGCAGGCAACCAGGATACGGCGGCACTGTTCCAGGCCATTGCCAGCGGCGGCGGTCGCGCTGTCTCGATGGGGGATATCGATCAGTTTGAAGCGGTCGACGTGGGCGCACCCTTTAAGCTGATGCAGGAGCGCAGCCCGATGGATGTGGCCATCATGAAGCAAATCGTCCGCCAGAAGGACATGCAGCTGCGCGGTGCCGTTCACGACATCATTGATAACCGGATCGATGCGGCCCTTCAGCGGATTGAAACTCAGCCGGCAGACCGTGTGGCGCGTGGCGCTTCGGCCACGCTCCCCGTGAGTGCCATTCAGGAAACGGAGACGCCCGTTACCGACATCGTGGCCGACTGGACGGACCGCACACCGGAGGCACGGTCCCGCACGCTAATCATTGCGCAGCTGAACGCCGACCGTAAGGCGATAAATGCCGGTATTCATGCCGCGCTGGCTGCGCGGGGTGAACTGGGAGAGAAAGCCATTACGGTGCCCGTGCTCGATAAAATCACCCACACCCGCCATGAGTTCAATAAAACCGAGGCCTGGCAGCCGGGAATGGTGGTTAAACGCGGCGATCGCTACCAGGATGTACTGGCCGTTGACCGTAACGGCAGAACGGTGACGGTACGTGATGAGGAGGGGAAGATTGGTCTGTATTCCCCGAAGGAGCTGATCACCGGCGACGTGCAGCTGTTTCGCCGCAGCGAGATGGAAGTCCGCACAGGCGATCTGCTTAAGTTCACGGCGACCGATCGCGAACAGGGGCAGATGGCCAACCAGCGCTATACGGTGGAGTCGGTCAGCGAGAAGGGGAATATTCGTCTGAAGGGGGAGAACGGTCGCGTCACCATCAATCCGGAGAACGTCCGGGCGCAGCAGCATATCGACTACGGCTGGGCCGTCACCGGTTACGGTGCTCAGGGGGCCAGTACCGATTATGTCATTGCGCTTGAGGGCACGGAAGGCGGGCGTAAGGCGCTTGCCTCCCGTCGTGCCTTCTACATCACGGCCTCGCGCGTGAAGGAGCACGTCCAGATTTATACCGACGGGAAAGCGGACTGGGTTAAGGCGGTAAAAACGCCGGAGCGGGATATCAAAACGGCGCACGATGCGCTGGCACCCGAAACGCAGCGGAAACAGGCGAAAGCCATCTGGGCAATGGGGCAGCCGGTGAATAAAACGGCCATTGGCCGCGCCTGGGTGCGCCATCAGGGCATGCAGGACGCGTCACTGACGGCAAAAATTATCCCGGCCACCCGGCGCTTTCCCGAACCGGCTCTGGCGCTGCCGGTGTATGACAACAATGGCCGGAGTGCGGGCCTGGCCCTGGTTTCCCTGGTCGCCAGCCCGGAAGGCCGGATGACGCAGGGGGAGACCCGGATGGTTATGACAGAGCGTGCACGTGGTGCCGTGCTGCAGCGGAGTCAGTCCGGAAACACGATTGTGGCCAGTGACCTGACTGCCGCACTCGATGCTGTACGACATCACCCGAAGGACGGCGTGGTCTGGCAGACCGGCGATGAGCCGCCTTCAGCATGGCTGCTTAAGGTGAGCGGCGGGACAAAACAGGATGTGTCACCGGGTATTGTCTCCACGCAGACGGACGAGCAGAACGTACAGCAGCTGCGCGAGCAGATGCTGGCAGATCAGGTTCGCAATGAAGACGCCGGACGGAACAGGCAGCCAGAGTCGTTGCTGACGGAAATTCCACAGGAAGAGGTGATCAGACTGAAACCGGAAGATATTAACCCGCGTAAACCGGAACCATTCAACCCGGATGCTGATGTGATCGTCAGGGTGAGAGGTGAGGAAAACACCGGTGGACAGGAAATGAAAGCCGCAGCAGAAGTCAGAAATGAGCTGGAAGGTGCTGACAGGACATCCGGTGAACTGTCGCGGGCATCGCGGGTGATTGCAGATCTGGCAAACGCTGAACGCGACATGCTCAGGGCGGCAGAAAATGCTGAACGCGGCCGCATGCCGGAGCGTGAAGAACAGACCCTAACCCGTACCATTCAGAAAGAACGCTAATCCCCTTTTAAACCATGAGAATCAGGCAATGAAAGCAAACAAATTAGCAGCATTTATAGTTACAACATACATCGGCTTTATTTCAACAACACACGCTTCGGCCCCGCAGCCGGTATTCAGCCCGGAACAAGAGGCCCGTATCGGGGAAATCGCAGCAGACTATCTGGTGTCCCACCCGGAGATACTGGTGACGGTCAGTAAAAACCTACAGGAACAGCAGCAGGCGCGTAAGCAGAAGATGTTTGCACTCAGCGTGATGGAGAATCAGGCGAGCCTTCTTCATGACCCGGACACACCGGCTGTCGGACCTGCAAATGCAGAGGTCGCGGTGATTGAATTCTTTGATTACCAGTGCGTGTTCTGTAGCCGCTTCGCGCCGGAACTGGAAAAGGTCATGAAAGCGCATCCGGACGTCCGCTACCTCTTTAAGGAGTGGCCAATTTTTGGTGGTCGCTGGGAAGCTTCACTTCAGGCCGCGCATCAGGGGCTGACGGTCTGGCAAAAGAAAGGGCCTCAGGCCTATGTCACCTATCACAATGCGATCTACGCCACCGGCCATAATGAAGGCAAACTGACGGCAGATGATATTCACGGGGCTGCGTTAAAAGCAGGACTGGCAACGCCGGCTCCGGGCGAGCATACAGCGTCCCTGGAGAAAAACAGCAATCTGGCGGAGGTGCTGGGGCTCACCGGAACGCCGGGGATCATCGTGATGCCCGTCACTGGCGCCACACCGGAAACCATCACGGTTTTCCCGGAAGCCGTTACCGCTGACAGACTACAGGCCGCTATAAGGAAGGCCTCGCAGGGTCAATAGTCCTCCGTCCGGCGAACGTCTCCCGCCAGAGACTGTTCTTCATGTTCCGCGCGTAAATGCCATTTTCCCTTTTCGTTCCCCTGTGCTTCCTCGATCAGGCCTTCCGGCCTGATGCTGCGGCGAGCGCTGCCGGTTAAAAGTCCCTTCAGAACAATTAGCACGCAAACAATGAACGCTAATCTGGCCTGACATCTGGAAATATTGCCAGCGAGAAGGTAGTATTCGGATCGTCTGCGATCGTCTTGTGGTGGGACAGATTGTTGATTCAGAATACTTTTGTGACCTAACTCAAACTGATGGTTTGACTGCTTTGTGGTGAGGCAGGTGGGTGGGTGGCAAAAAGCGTTTACGGGAGAAATGCGGACTTCCGGAAACAAACAGGGCAGGACGTGTCCAGTAATAACGTTCAGGAGCAGGTGACGGGATTATCCGGAGCCTGAATGCACAAACCCCCCGAAATCTGTCATCAACTTGGCGGAAGAGTCAGATATCAGGGGGTCCAAAAGCAGGCGCGTTGCCTGTGAAGGATTATAACGCATGCACCATAGAAAACAACACCCGGCCGCCATAAGAACAGGCCGCCGTGAATGATAATCAGATTTCTGTTCACTGGTCAGATCTACCCAAAGATGAGCTAACCCGTTTCTGGCAGGATGTCGATGCCGGCACTCAGGGTAATTTCCTCATTGCGCCGGTCAAAAAACTGACCCGCCGCAAACGCGGTGAGCATTCCACAAAAGCCAAATGTGAGAACCCGGCCTGGTATCGCCCGGAGCATTATAAAAAGCTCTCCGGACAGCTCGGTCATGCCTACAATCGCCTGGTGAAAAAAGACAAAGAAACCGGGCAGGTCAGCCTGCGCATGCATGTTTCTCGTCACCCTCTCTATGTCGCCGGCCGCCGTAAAGCGGGACGTAAATATGGCTTCCGTCCGGAACGTCAGCGCCTGCTCGATGCGCTCTGGCCAGTGCTCATCAGCTTCTGTGATGCCGGCAAGCATACCGTTGGCATGTGTATCACCCGTCTTGCAAAAGAGCTCAGTGCAAAGGACGCAAAAGGCAATGTCATTCCTGAAACGGAGGTGACGGTGTCACGCCTTTCACGGCTTATTGAGGAACAGGTACGGTTTGGCGTTCTGGGCCTTGCGGAAGAACGCACCTGGGATCGTGAATCCCGCTCCTGGCTGCCAACGTATGTTTATATCACCGCCGTTGGATTCCAGATGCTGGGCGTCGATATGGACAAGCTGTTTAAAGAGCAGGAGAAGAAGCTCCGCCAGAGCGCCGAGCGTGAGCAGCTGATCCGGGAAGGGGTGATGAGCGAACATGATGATGTTCAGCCCCACTCTGCGCGGAAATGCTGGTCCGGCCGTAAGCGCAGGGAGGCACTCGTTTACCGCCGCAAAAAAGGCGCGGAGCGTAAACGTGCCAACAACCTGATTAAGCTGCCGGCAGATGAACGACTCCATGCAATGTCTGAATGGATTTACCGCACCCTGCCGCCTGACGAAGCGTACTGGTGCACATCAGAGCGCCTGAAGGCGCTGGCCATCCAGCATCTTTACCAGCTGGATCTGGCGCTTTCTCCACCGGACTAGTCACAAACGACATAACAGTCTTGCTGTTTACAGGCCCCTCACCGGGGCTTTTCGTGCTGGTTTTTCTCGGCCATTCTGCTCATATTTCACCCTTCACTCCTTTCTCTTTCAGTTCACCATGACGTTCTGCATGTCGTGATGGCCCGCAGTGGCCACTGTCTCTTTTTTTTACACAAAAATCCGCAAACGAATAAGTGAAGTAACCCGGAAATGAATAAAAGACATTCCGCAAAACAGTCTTACTACACCGTTTTTATCTCTCTGTTCATTTCATTCCAGAGTAAATCTTTGTCTTCAGCCACTCTGTGGATAACGTAAAATGCCTTCGCATGCAGCGGCCTCACGGCCGCGCGCTCAGAACAAAATCAAAAGTACCTCCCGTCGCAAGCGCCGGGCCCCGTTCTGGCCAGAATCCGGCACTTGATACTTACCTGACCCCTGCTAAACCGACGCCGCCCCGGCCCGAAGGGCCGGAACACCCCCGCCTTAAGAGGAATGTTGTAACTAGAATTCAGAACCGCTGTGAGTAATGTCGCTGGGAGTATCGGGTACACTCCCGTAAGCGGCCCTCACGGCCCGCTAACGCGGAGATACGCCCCGACTGCGGCAATGCCTTGTCGGGACCACTCCGACGGCGCACTAAACGTTCTTCATGGCGGTAAGCGGGTTATGGCTTAACAGGGAGGGGGATGAATTGGCGGAACCTATCAACAACGCAACCGGCTGCGCCGGGTCACGGCGCTGTAAACCACTGCGCACTGTTCAGCATCTGAGAGCGCCTCTATGCGCCTCTGGCGCATTCCCTGAATGCCTGCGCGCTGCTCGGCATTCTTACTTCAGGATCTGACAGCTGCGTTACCGGCTTTGCCGGGTCACGGCGCAGGCCACACACCGTGCCATATACCACATCCGGCTGCGCCTTTATGCCGCATGGCGGCATACACGGCTCTGGTCTGGGATTCATGAGCCGACAGGCACGATACGGGTAAATTTGTTGTCAAAATTCCGCCAGTGAATATGCTGTCAGAAAACAGACAAACAAGGCGATAAAATGGACACGTTGCTTTTCCCCGGCCAGAACCCGCGCGCATGGGCAGAAACCATGATCAATCTTGAGGCCCGGAAACTGGTGAGCACAGCTAATACGTTGGCGGCGATGCACCTTCAGGATGGCTTGATCCGGATTCAGTTTGTGGATGAGATCCGGGCATTCATCATGGCGCAGTTTGAAGCGGCGCGCCGGGCAACCTCGGATGAAGACTGTATGGCCTGTCTGCGGGCCTTACAGGCTGAAAATACCAGCCTCCTGGAGCAGTCCCGATCGCTCAAAACCGGCTATGCGAAACTGTACGCTGAAGTGAAGGTTGTTCGGGATGAGAACAGGATTGTGGGCTACATCATTTCAGCGGTCGACGTCGTGGTGGCCGGTGCGGCCATCTTTGGTGGGATCGTCATGATGTCCTCGATGACGCCGGTGGGAGTGGTGGCCGGCGCGGTGATTGTCGTTAATGGTTTCAATACGATTTCACGGGAAGCCGCGCACAGTCTCCTGGGCGATAAACAGACCGAGGGGATATTTGCTGACGGATCGATGGAGTTCGCGGAGTTTCTGGGGTTCAGCCGGCAGCAGGGTCTGGGAACCTATAAGGCGGTCACACTTTTCAGTGAAGTCTACGGTGCGTATGGGCTGAGGTTGAAACCCGAAGCACAACGGCTGTGGTACTGGACCAGGCCCGATTTCTTCAGGAAAGTATCCGGTACGCCACGTCCCGCAATGGCGCTTAAAATTGCGGGATGGGGGGTTAAAGCCAAAGTGGCGCTCGATTTACTGACTATTGAGCCTTCCGGGAAATAGTCTTATGCAGGCGGAATGCTTTCCAGCCCAGCGCAGGTGGAAAGGTCACCCAGGCAATGATCAGGACAACAAGGGAACTCATGCCCCCGGAAAGAATGTGTGTCCGGCTACCGGCGATGAGGGTGACCAGCATAACCAGAACCAGCGCGACCGTGATCCATGCAGACACCCGGAAGCGCCGTGAGAGCGCTTCGATGAGATGCTGCATGGTGCCTCCGTCTGCTGCAAGCCGGCCCTGTAAGTTGTCCACTTCGCTCTTGCTGAAACCTGCCTCAAGCAGGTCTTTCTCACTGATAGCCATTACGTCCTCCCTAATCAGGCGAAAGTATACTGTATCAGACCAATAATCCCCAGGTGGCCAGCGTAAGCATAGTAAAAGAAATTACGCGGCATGAAACGCTGGCGGCCTTCCGGACAGATTTCCCTGCAGAAAGAAACCACCACCAGGGGGAATACCATAGTAGGCAGCGTGGCCAGTAATAATGTTTCTGCGGGCATATCCAGTAGATGCGATAACCCGTTTAAACAAATCAGTGACAGCACGGCAGTGATGGCTGCCAGCCGCTGCACTCCGGGCATGCCGCTGCCTGATAAGGTTGACATACTGATGGCCAGCGTAATTCCTGCCAGCCCGTAGCTTGCCGGCTCCAGTGGCCAAATCATTAGGGCCAGAATCAGATATCCGGCGAGCATTCCTTTCCGGCCGTGCCGGTACTGCAGGGCAAGCAGCTGCGTGACGCCGGCAAATACGAACAGAATGTTCAGGGCCCACCAGGGCTGGTGATGCAGGAAGGCCAGGCTGAACACCGGCTGCGTAATGATTGCCCAGATCCACAACCGATTGGCTCTCTTCTGCAGTCGTTCCGGGGTGCGCTGTACGTTCATCGCCCATATAAGCGTGAACAGGGGGAAGGCCATCCGGCCAAGCGCATACATCACCGGCCAGGCTGGCGACAGAAACACCGTATTGGTGTGGTCGATAATCATGGCCAGAAGTGCGAGGAGCTTGACCATATCGAGAGCAGCGGGACTGAGCTGGCTGGCGTTCCGGATTTTGGGAAGAACGTCGGGTACTGAATGATTCATGCTGTATATTCCCCTGGCGACACGCGGTTAACAGCCAGCCCTGAACATAATGCCAGAATGCCCTGCCGGTTTGCGTTGTGACCCTGACCTTAAGTTTCTCCAGAATCTTGCGCACCGCAAATTCTGATTTATCACGCAGCACACGCATTGCGCCCGCCACATCCTTATTCTGAATACAAATACTTAAAATATGAAAATCGTTCACACCGCCCCCTTTCTTACTCTCTTATTATCGGCCGTGTGAATATTATATTTAGTGTAGAAGGAAGATTCCTAATAAATTTTTATGTTAGCACCATAAGTAATGTCACATTATTGACAATTTTAAATAACTCACGATAGTTTATTAATTATTTGCAGTATTCGCTGATGCCTTTTCCTTGACCAGAGCAAAATCTTCACGAATAGATTTTGCGGCTGGCTTCCACCCTTTAGCCCATTCCTCGTTCATACGGCCTTCACTGACAATCTTCAGGGTGATGGCATAAGGGGTGCGCTGAAGCTTCTTCGACAGCCAAAGTATATGATCATCGATTCTGTCATCCGGAATATCAGCAATAATCGAGTGAATAAGGTCCAGGTCCTCCGGTGCCCACGGTTTTCCGGAACGAGGAAAAACTTCATCCGGAAGGCGTGGTTTTTTTTCATTTTCTTCTTTTACCTGCTTTTTAGCTTCCTTTTCCGCAGTGATGAGGCGCTGCCGTTCCGTTAAGCCTCCCAGAGTTGCAACCGTCCTGACCATATTTTCGCGCTGCTCACGTGTAATATTAACTTCACCGCATATAATGGCATTTAACGTATCGACAAGAATTTCCAGTTTGCTTTCGGTTAATTTTAAAGTCATACAATAATCTCCTTAATTTTTATTCGTTTTTCGCACTTCCTGATGCAGACTACGCCAGCGCCAGGGCTCTGTCTGACCCGGTTCTGACCAGAGTCCGACTGACTGACGGCGGGCTTCGGCCTCCAGAACAGCGTAGTCTGACCGGGCGGGTTTTCCGTGGTACCGGTATGCCCAGGCCAGGCCTTTGCGTATCTGTTCGGCATTCACATCCGTCGCGCCAAGCCACACGGTACCGAGCAGACGTCCATAGCGATCCGTATCACTTCCGGTGACGGTTACATGCCGCTGAACCACCATCGATGAGAGTTCCTGACGGGAACGCTGGCCGAAGGGCTGACTCTTTTCCGGCGCATCGATACCGGCCAGGCGAACGCGCGTCAGTCGGTTTCCTGGATCAAGTATCTCAACGGTATCCCCGTCCAGCACGCGCACAATCCGGCCGCTGATATCTGCACTGGCCGAAAACGCCACAACGAACAGGACCAGTGAGCAGAACTTCCGTTTCATTATTTATTATCCCCGGTTGCATACCCTGCGGGTATTAATCTCGTAAATTTCAACTCGGCTTATCCTCCAACGAGGCTTTTTAAAGGAATGCCAAACATTGAATGTAATTTCCTGATCATGGGCAGCGTCAGATTACGTTTGCGGTTAAGCACTTCATAGACCCGGTTAGATTTTCCGATTGCTGGCTCAAGATCTTTTACCGTCAGCCCCTGCTGTTCCATCCTGAATTTAATAGCTTCAATCGGGTCCGGGGCTTCGATAGGAAAGTGTTTGTTTTCGTATTCATTAATCAGCACACACATGATTTCGAAAAAGTCTCCCTCCGGGGTATCGGCAGGAGGTTCGTTATCAAACATAGGCTCTACGGCGCGTAACGCGGCTTCATAGTCCTGTTCAGTTTTAATTGGTTTAATCTGCATAGGGTTTACTCCAGGCTGACAGTTTCAGCATCTATTTTGTCATATTCTTTATGCGTACCAATGAATTTGATAAACATCCATCCTCGCTGGTATGCAATCGCAACAATTAACCGATAGTCATTTCCCTTAATATTAAAAACCACTCGCCTGTTTTTCAGAATACTGGCACTGCGGTATTGTTCTTTGATTTCTGCCGGGGTTTTCCATTCAGCTTTAATGGCTTCATCTACCCAGGCTTTTAGCGGCTGCTCTGCATCGGGATTCGCCGTCCAGAAATCCCTCAGTGTCTTGATAGCGATTATCTTCATGTCATGATGATAGTCCCACTTTAGGACTGCATCAAGTTTTTTGTCCCGTTATGGGACTTGAATTTATCTGAAGATACAAGGGGCAGTTTGGAGACCGGAATTTTTTTTACGTTAAACGTATTATTTAACCGTTCGCGAGGCGTAACGGAATGATTTTGCGTCAGGGCTATCGCTTTTAAGTTAACGCCCTTGCGATATCGCAGTTGCGGTCCAGTTCTGCTGGCTGCACGGGATATGACCTGGTATATTGAGACAACAGCCAGGCGTTAATACAGGGATAAAACGATGGAAATCAAGGCGCAACAGTTTGTCACATCAACGGGACGACAGGTGCTTACCGACAACGGCCAGCAAGGTATGGGTGGCGTGGCGGGTATCGGCTCAACAACTGAAAAGTGTCAGGGACGCGTAGCTGAAGCGATTTTTGCGATCTGCGCGGAACTGGATAACGACCAGCTTAACGAGATCATCGATTGGATTAGGCTCTATCAGCGCTGAATACCACCATCAGGTATGTAACAGTTAAGTGATATACGAAGTGTAGGGATATTTTATGATTGGTGAATTAAAATCTCAGAGACAAACCATTGTGTATGGGAGGTCGCAATGAAAAACTGGACCAGAAACTTTATTGATGACATGAAGCATATCTGGCGGGAATTCAGGCGGGATATTGCTGAAACTAATGCTAAAAAAAACCTCAATGATGATGTGGCTGGCGTTAGCTATTCCGTTGACTGGAATAATGTACCTGATTTAGATCCGCGAAAGGCGGTTAACAACCTCGATAACTTCTACTCACGACAGTTAAGGGGAACGGATAATCCAGGTACGCGATATCAGCACAGGAACTAAATGTTTTGCGCATGCGCAAAATGCAGCTGAGTCTGCATTTTTTTGACTAAAAGCAATGTTCGAATGTTTTTGTTACCTCGTTTGCTGATGCCCAGCAATGTTGTAAACCTGGGGCCAACAGGCATTACGGTTATATTTTCGAAGAGCCAGTAGATGAAATATCTGGTGATATCCTTATCGATTTAGAAAATCTACCGCCAGAGATGAAGCAGACTATTCTTTTGCTCGTTAAAAATGCAGCTGACCGTGATGCGGCGCAGAAGGCGCTGTCCGGAAATAGCGGGTCAAGATCACTGCTGAATTGGCAGCATATCTTTTTAAACCCTACCCTTTGAAAATAGACTCACCATGTACGTCCCTCGGTTATACCATGCAGTTTGATACGAAAACAGATCAGTAAGTAGATTGCTATACGCCGGAGAGAAGTCAATTTTTCATGCACCGAACCTGTTTGGCCTGCAATGGAAGCAGGTATAATAATCACATACTAAGTAGGGCATTATGAATACATTTTTATACGTGCTTTTGGCCTGGATTGTTGTGCTTTTTATCGCCAACAAACTGCTCGCAAGACGTAAGCCCAAGACGGTTAAAATCCTGGTACAGCGCAACGGGAAAGACGCAGAGGTTGATGCTGTAGTGGTCCAGGGTTCAAAGAGAGCTAACAACGGTTCTGTAGCGGACAGCGACGCGGTAGATAGTTATTTTGAAATGAATCCTTACTCCCGCGAAAACCAGGCGAATGGTTGGGCTATGTTGGCCAGAGAGGGGTCAGTTTGGATATCGAAAATTATTGTACGTTAAGCTCATTTTATAAGGGGGGATGTGATGAGAAAGGCCATGGTAATCCCGAGGGGGATACCAGCCGAAGTAAACCCCAGAAATACCGGGATACTTGAGCAGGAACAGAACGGAGTAACGGCGCCAAAGCAGGAGCCCAGTAAATACCCCATTCCACGGTGCTTACCTGCAAGATAGTTTCTTACCCTCTCAATATCCAGCGAGGCCCGTAGTATGGCCACAAAGTAGATCATGACCAGCAAGAGAACGAAAATTTTGCTCACGTCTTCGACAAAAAAGTGGATCGCCTCCCCGAGTTTGGTTGCAGGACTCAGACTAAGGCATTCATAGACCAGCCAGGTGGCAAAATCAGTGAAAATCTGGAACATAACGGACAGGCCTCACGACGGTTGTTTTTCGGGAAGACGCTGTTTGACAGAAAAGGATGCAGTTTTTTTCGATTTATTTCATTTGCTGAGAAATGTTATTGAACAGGATTTCACTGCAATAGCTTATCGGTAACCCCAGAAGGGGAAATAGATTCTTCACTTGGGAGTGAAACAACATACCCGACCATACTCATCCAGTCTGATCTGGCAATTGCTGGAAAGTTTCCTATGCAGCCTATCCCTCGCCCGGGATAAACGCGATTTGGTTGCCGCAAGTGTCAGACCATTTCGGTCTGCAAACTCAGCCTGTTTCATCCCCTCAAGATCACAGAGCGTAAGGATAATCCGATCAGACTCTGCCATTTTATCCAGGATGCGGGGCAGACAACCAGCCAGTGAGTCGACAGTTTCAGGCGTATTATCCGGCAATGATAAATCATCGTGGAGAGGCATAAATGGACGCTGCTGGCGGCTTTTATCAATAAGCAGATGCCGGGCAACCTCAAACAGCCAGGCTCTGGCATTCACGATGGCACAGAATTTCCCATGTTGTCGTATTGCCCGGAGAAAGGTTTCCTGTATCAGATCATCAGCATCAGCCTCATTACCCACTTGTCTGAGTAACCAGCAAAGAAGTTCGTGTTCATGCTTCTTCCACGCCTTCATAAGGCAAGGCGGCGTGCTGTTCAGTTGCTCCATTTATGACTCTCTCGTTAAATACACCGCATAGCGGGAGGATATTGGTTCTGATGCTGTCGGGGATGGGGTCCGGGAACTGTCGGTGCCATGATGATGTGATGGACTGATAGCATCCGATCAGTTATCCACCTTTCGGAAACCTCTTCCTGCAACAGGGTATGCTGTCTTGTGTTCAGTATCATGTAGTAAACCGTCATGCGCAATACCATCAATTTCCGCGCATTCGGTTCCGGATAAAACGTCAAAAAAGCGGTCCGGAATCTGCCTGATAAGCCAGCTAATGACTTTTTCGATACGCATGTTAACCCCCTTTACTCAGCATCATAATTATAGATTGTAATATTCGATTTTTCGAATGTGTTGTTGACATGAATTCAGAGAGGACTAAGATGAAGCCGAACGAAACCATGGAGTATTTATGTCCCCAATCACCGCGCTTCAGCTTTTCAAAAATCTCTCGGATGAAACTCGCCTGAAAATCGTGCTGTTGCTGAGAGCGTCAGGAGAACTCTGTGTTTGCGAGCTTTGCGGAACGCTGGAGGAATCCCAGCCCAAGATATCCCGCCACCTTTCCATGCTACGGGAAAGTGGGCTGCTTATTGACCGCCGTGAGGGTAAATGGATCCACTATCGGCTTTCAGCGCACATGCCCGCCTGGGCGGCGGCAGTCATTGAGCAGGCTTATTTGAGCCAGGAAGAGGAAATTGCGCTTCTGGTCAGACGGGTTGCCCGTAACAGTTCCACAACCGGTGGCAGAGCGGTGTGTCTTTAACAGATATAAAAATTTATTTAAACATATATGATTTAACGAATTTATATGGTGACATTATGAATATACTATTTTTGTGTACCGGTAATTCCTGCCGCTCCATCCTGGCCGAAGCAACATTTAATGCGCTTTCACCGAAAGAGCATCATGCATTCAGCGCCGGCAGCCAGCCAAAAGGTGAAGTCCATCCCCGTTCCCTGGCTCTTCTCAGAATCAAAGAGATACCCACGGATGGGTACTACAGTAAATCGTGGGACAACCTCCCGGTGACACCTGATGTGGTGATCACGGTGTGCGGTAATGCGGCTGGTGAAACCTGTCCTGCGTATCTTGCTCCGGCAGTCAGGGCACACTGGGGAGTGGAGGATCCTGATAAGGCTACCGGGAGTGAACAGGAAATCGACGCTGCTTTCGAAAAGGCCTGGCAAATTCTTCATCACCGGATTGAAGCTTTTCTGTCGCTTCCGTCATCAGTCATTTCCGGCCCTGAAGAGCGTCTTCAGGCTGAACTGAACCGGATCGGTGAGACCATTTTTTAACTTAAACCTGAAGGAATAGAGATAATGAAAACACTGTCAGTATATGACCCGGCACTTTGCTGCAGTTCTGGTGTGTGCGGTACGGAAGTTGATCAGACTTTAGTGTCATTTTCCGCAGACGTGACATGGCTGAAACAGCAGGGTGTATCGGTGGAACGCTTTAATCTGTCACAGCAACCGATGGCGTTTGCTGAGAACCCGACAGTTAAAGCCTTTCTTGAACGCTCCGGCGCTGAAAGCCTGCCATTGATTTTGCTGGATGGCGAGTTCGTCCTGTCCGGGCGCTATCCGACGCGCCAGGATCTGGTTCGCTGGTTTGGGATTGTTGAGGAGAAAGCTGGTAGAGCTCTGGTAAAAAGCTGTGGCGGCGGCAACACTTCATGTTGCTCAACTCAGCCGGACAGGAGCCCATCGTGAACTATCTGAACAGTATTCCGAAGTTTCTCTTTTTTACCGGGAAAGGCGGGGTCGGAAAAACCTCGCTTTCCTGCGCAACGGCTATTCGTCTTGCTGATGAGGGAAAACGTATCCTGCTGGTCAGTACCGATCCGGCGTCAAATGTGGGGCAGGTTTTCGGGCAGCAGATCGGTAATACCCTGACGGTCATCTCTGCCGTCCCTGGACTCACAGCGCTTGAGATCGATCCGCAGGCGGCTGCACAACAATATCGTGCCCGCATCGTTGATCCGGTTAGAGGCGTTCTTCCCGAAGAGGTGGTGCGCAGCATTGAAGAACAGTTATCCGGTGCCTGCACAACAGAAATTGCTGCCTTTGATGAGTTCACCGGCCTGCTGACCGATGACGCGTTACTGAATGATTTTGACCATGTGATTTTTGATACCGCCCCTACAGGACACACCATTCGCCTGCTCCAGCTGCCGGGAGCCTGGAGCAGTTTTATCGAGACAAATCCTGACGGTGCGTCCTGCCTTGGTCCGCTGGCCGGACTGGAAAAACAACGGGAACGCTACTCGCACGCCTTATCGGTACTGGCAGACGGGGAAAAGACACGGGTAATTCTGGTCGCCCGCGCTCAGCAGTCAACGCTGGCTGAAGTCGCCCGCACGCATGATGAACTGCTGCATGTCGGTCTGAAGCACCAGTACCTGGTGATAAACGGGATGATGCCGGCCGGAGAAGCCTCACAGGACAATCTTGCCAGTGCGTTGTACCAGCGAGAACAACGTATTCTTTCCGGAATGCCGCCGGTACTTACCGCACTACCGACTGACAAGTTAAGCCTGCAGCAGGAAAATCTGGTTGGAGTGAAGGCGCTTCGGCGTCTGCTGGACAAAGATAACATCCCATGTGTATCAGCTGATGCGATATCACGCTCTGAGGTCATCTCTGCACCGTCCCTTGAAATGCTGGTTGATGATATTGCCAGGGACGGACATGGTCTGGTGATGTTGATGGGCAAAGGGGGTGTGGGAAAGACCACTCTGGCCGCTGCTGTCGCCGTGGCGCTTGCAGACAAAGGGTTTGATGTTCACCTGACCACCTCCGATCCCGCAGCTCACCTTGAAAACACCCTGAACGGACAATGCCATAATCTCCAGGTCAGTCGTATCGATCCGCATACGGAGACAGAGCGCTACCGGGAACATGTTCTTGCCACGAAAGGAAATGCTCTGGACACACAGGGACGCGCGTTACTGGAAGAAGATTTACGCTCTCCCTGTA
The DNA here is from genome assembly GCF_001729745.1 of Enterobacter hormaechei subsp. hoffmannii. Classification (GTDB taxonomy): domain Bacteria; phylum Pseudomonadota; class Gammaproteobacteria; order Enterobacterales; family Enterobacteriaceae; genus Enterobacter; species Enterobacter intestinihominis. Next base: position 65,337 of record NZ_CP017187.1, on the reverse strand, counting down.
CGGAAGAAATTGCCGTGTTCCAGGCGTTTTCCCGTGTGATCAGGGAAGCCGGGAAGCGTTTTGTTGTCATGGATACAGCCCCGACGGGCCATACCCTGTTGCTGCTTGATGCGACGGGTGCCTACCATCGTGAAGTGGCCAAACGGATGGGAGATAAGGGACATTATCTGACACCAATGATGCAGTTGCAGGATCCTGAGCGGACCAAAATTATGCTCGTTACCCTGCCTGAAACTACCCCAGTTCTGGAAGCCGCCGGTTTACAGGAGGATTTGCGCCGGGCCGGGATTGAACCCTGGGCATGGCTCATCAATAACAGTCTGGTCGCAACAGAGACAACTTCACCGCTGTTATTGACGAGGGCCGCACACGAAGCTACTCAAATCAATAAGGTCAGGACCGAGCTGGCCTCTCGTATGGCGCTGATCCCTCTGCAACAGGAAGCGCCGACGGGTATTGAGCAACTGCAACGTCTGATCCGTCAGGCGGAAAAATAATAAAGAAGGGCGGGTATCGTTCTGCCCGACAGGAGGTTTTATGTGGCTGGCTGCAGCTATTTTTATTCTGACCATTGTACTGGTCATCTGGCAACCCCGCGGACTGGGAATTGGCTGGAGTGCGATGCTCGGCGCCGCACTTGCACTGATTTCAGGCGTGGTTCACGTCGGTGATATTCCGACCGTCTGGCATATCGTCTGGAATGCGACGGCAACATTCATTGCGGTCATTATCATCAGTCTGTTACTCGACGAATCGGGTTTCTTTGAATGGGCTGCTCTGCACGTCGCACGCTGGGGAAACGGGCGCGGACGCTGGTTGTTTACCTGGATTATTTTACTGGGTGCTGCGGTAGCGGCCCTGTTTGCCAACGACGGAGCGGCGCTGATCCTGACACCTATCGTAATTGCCATGCTACTCGCTCTGGGATTCAGTAAAGGCACAACGCTGGCGTTCGTCATGGCAGCAGGGTTTATCGCGGACTCCGCCAGCCTGCCGCTCATCGTTTCGAACCTGGTAAACATCGTCTCGGCAGATTTCTTTAAACTCGGGTTCAATGAATACGCGTCAGTTATGGTGCCGGTTGATATCGCTGCCATCATTGCCACACTGGTGATGCTGCATCTGTATTTCCGCAAGGATATTCCTGCAACCTATGAAATCTCCCGTCTGAAAGCACCTGAAGAAGCTATCCGCGATCTGAACACCTTCCGGACAGGCTGGGGCGTACTGGCTCTATTGCTGATCGGGTTCTTTGGTCTTGAACCTCTGGGGATCCCCGTCAGCGCAGTTGCTGCTGCCGGGGCACTTATTCTGTTTCTTGTCGCCAAAAAAGGACATGCGATTAATACCGGAAAGGTGCTTCGCGGAGCCCCCTGGCAGATTGTGATTTTCTCCCTGGGTATGTACCTGGTGGTCTACGGGCTGCGTAATGCCGGACTGACTGACTACCTGTCAGCCGTACTTAATCAGTTTGCCAGCCAGGGGCTGTGGATGGCCACGCTGGGCACGGGCTTCCTGACCGCCTTCCTCTCCTCGATCATGAATAACATGCCAACCGTCCTGGTGGGAGCACTGTCTATTGATGGCAGCACGGCGACCGGGGTGATCAAAGAGGCCATGATTTACGCCAATGTTATTGGCAGCGATCTGGGACCCAAAGTCACCCCTATCGGCAGTCTGGCCACCCTGCTGTGGCTACATGTACTGGCGCAGAAAGATATCCGGATCTCCTGGGGATATTACTTCCGGGTCGGCATTGTAATGACCCTGCCCGTGCTGTTTGTGACGCTTGTAGCCCTGGTATTACGTTTATCCGTTTCGTTGTGATTAACCTGGCTCCGGTCGTCACGGACCTGTGCCCGTCAAACCTGAAGAGAGTGATTTATGAGCGCAATTACGATTTATCATAACCCGGCCTGCGGTACGTCCCGTAATACCCTCGAGCTGATCCGCAACAGTGGTGTGGAACCCATGGTCATTTTATACCTTGAGACACCGCCAGCGCGTGCTGAGCTGGTCAGGCTCATCGCTGATATGGAGATCAGCGTGCGTGCCCTGCTGCGAAAAAATGTGGAGCCTTATGAGCAACTGGGCCTGGCAGAGGATAAATGGAGTGACGATGAGCTGATTGATTTTATGCTGCAGCATCCCATCCTGATCAATCGTCCTGTTGTGGTCACACCTGTGGGTACCCGGCTGTGCCGTCCGTCTGAAGTGGTGCTGGATATTCTGCCGGACGCACAAAAGGGAGCGTTCAGCAAAGAGGACGGCGAACAGGTGATTGATGCCCAGGGGCAGCGTGTCGTGAAGTAATTCCAGCGGTCGGGCTGTCAGCACCTGAGCGGCCCGATCATACCTTTCCGGCCTGACAGAAGGTAAGCCGCGATGATGAGTAAAACATACAATGTCCTGTTCCTGTGTTCCGGGAATTCGGCACGAAGCCTGTTTGCTGAAGTGCTGATGAACCAGCTCGGCGGGGGAAAATTCCGGGCATTCAGCGCCGGTACTCAACCGGCCAGTTCACCTCACCCGCTGACGCTCAGGGTGCTTAACGATCAGGGATTCAGCACTGAAACGCTGAAAAGTAAACACCTGCAAACTTTTCAGCATCCTGATGCTCCGCGAATGGATTTCATATTTACGCTGTGTGACAGAATGGCAGGAGAAGGATGTCCGGTGTTCCCGGGTGGCCCCATAACGGCTCACTGGGGCTTTCGGGATCCGGCTTTAGCAGAAGGAACGGATGAGGATAAATACCACGCCTTCGTGGATGTTGAAAAACAGATAGCTACACGCATCCGGCTTTTTTTGAGTCTTCCCCTGGATAAAATCGACCGGCTTTCATTCCAGAATCAGTTGCAGGCAATGGGGAATGCTGGATCTGACGCTCATTGATCAGGTCCTACCGACGCATGCTGGATGAGAAGCTGAAAAACGCTGCCCAGCCACAACTCGTTACAGTCGCTTATGATGGCACGTCAGGGGATATCGCTGTCGATACGGACCATATGGATGGTGATTCAAGCCCACAGTATTAATCAGGTTAATAGAAATATGCATGGAGTCTTTATTGATGTTTCATCCTTTTGATATTCTCACCTTAGACAATGGCGCTAAGCTGATTTTTACCCCTTGCCCCGGAACAAAAGGCGTTCCCGTTGCTGATTCCTTAAAAACATTAAAAGAAGCCGGTGCGCAGGCCGTTATCACCATGATGACACTGGCTGAACTTGCTGAACATCAAGCTGATGCACTCCCGTCTCTTTGTGCTGAACTTCATATGGACTGGTTTCACCTTCCCGTTAAGGACAGTTGTGCACCTGAAGAGCCGTTTGAACAGGCATTTACCCGACAGAAAACGAGTCTGCTGACTTTAGTCAAATCAGGTGTGACGATGGCAATCCATTGCCACGGAGGGTCTGGCCGGACAGGTATGATGGCCGCCATTCTGATGCTTGAGTCAGGTTATGCGCCAGCGCAAGTGAAAAAACAAATCAAGATTATCAGGCCGAGATCGCTGACTTCTCCGGTTCAGGTTAATTATCTTAATAAGCAATACGGTTACGAATAACAGCGCCTTTCTCAACGGGCATACCTGACAGACAACAGGGTTAACCATCAGAGGAAACTAAAATTTCCCCTGATGGTTATTGACCTCTACCTTTCAACTGACCGATACCAACAGGCTCTTTATATTGCATGGTGCCACCACCGGAAGCTGTATACAGTTGCAGATATTTTTCTTATCCTTCATTTCTGTAATTCTGGAAATATAGTATTGAAGCAAGTGCCCGCTTGCGTTAACCTCTATATAATTCGATAAATCCAGAAATACAGGGGTTTGATATGTCCTCACAACTGCAGGATGCCATGGACATGTTTGCGTTTCTCGCCGTTGAACTGTCCGCTTTATTTTTATTCATCAGTTTATTGGTAGGAGTGTTGCAAAGGCATATCCCGCCAGCACGCATCGAGGCTTTGCTGAGCGCTGGCCGCTTCAGGAGCTACTTTCTGGCAGCCGGTCTGGGGGCAATCACTCCTTTTTGCAGTTGTTCAACTATTCCTGTTTTGAAGGGGCTTATTCGCGCCCGCGCCGGATTTGGCCCCATGATGGTATTTCTTTTTGCATCTCCTTTACTGAATCCGGTCATTATTGCCTTAATGATCGCGACATTTGGACTTAACCTGACGGTGATTTATGCAGGTGCCGCGCTTATGGTCTCACTTTTGGCGGGGTGGTTACTGCAAATACTGGGATTTGATAAGTATATACGCAGCGAGACGCATACAGCCGGGCCTTCCTGCCCGTCGGTTAAAAGCTGCAATACCATGGAAAGCAGTAGTTCCGGCTGTGGCGAAAAATTCTCCGGAGACAATTCATTTCAGGCTGATATTACGACCGCTGAAACGGGGAGTTGCTGTAACCTTCGACCTGACTTTAAAAAACAAACCAGCCGTTACAGTGGATTATGGCGTGAAACCTGGGCTGATTTCATCGGCGTTTTACCCTACCTGCTGACGGGGATAGCTATTGGGAGTGTAATTTATGGTTACCTGCCAGCGGCGTGGCTTGAACGGTATGCGGGACAGGAAAACCCTTTTGCCATTCCGGTTGCGGCGATTATCGGCGTGCCCCTTTATATCCGGGCTGAAGCGGTTATTCCTCTGGCAGCTGCACTAATGGCTAAAGGTGTGGGTGCCGGAACGGTACTGGCCCTAATCATTGGTAGCGCAGGCGCCAGCCTTACTGAAGTGATCCTGTTGCGTGCTCTTTTCACATTCAGATTGCTGGCCGCATTCGTACTTGTCATTATTACAATGGCAATAGTGACGGGTTACACCACTTATTTCTTCATCTGATCAATCCTGGGATGTGTGATGTGCTTTCTTTGTCATGACTGCCATCAGATTAACAGGATTGCTAAATACGTATATACCATTATTCTGGAAATATAGTTTTTAGGGGGTGTTATGGATATTGTTAAGGCGGCAGATGCACTGAAGGAGCTGGGCCACCCAACGCGGCTCGGTATCTTCAAGGAGCTGGTTAAATTCGGATATACAGGGTTACCAGTGGGGGAGTTACAAAAGCGGCTGGATATCCCGGCCTCGACGCTGAGCCACCACCTGTCTGCTTTGTTGTCAGTGGGTCTCATACAACAGGAGAGGCAGGGACGTACCTTGTACTGCCAGCCGCAGTATAAACAACTAAGCCAGATTATCGGTTTTCTGCTGGATGAATGTTGCATGGGCAGCGCAGCCAGTGTTTCAACAACTACATCAACCCGTGAGTAAAGCCTGCAATGAACAAATTGAATGACAATCTGCCAAATATCATCCCTGAAATTTTCGATGCTCCAGGTATCACTGGAAAACCTGACGCTGAAACACCTGGGTATGCGCCGCGTATTTTGATGCTTTATGGATCTGTACGTGAACGTTCTTACAGCCGGCTGGCTACGGAAGAAGGAGCACGCCTGCTTACCGCTATGGGTGCTGATGTCCGTATTTTTAATCCGTCCGGACTTCCCCTGCCAGATGATGCTCCGGATAGCCACCCAAAAGTTGTCGAGTTACGTGAACTGGTGCGATGGTCAGAAGGAATGGTGTGGTGTTCTCCTGAACGTCATGGCGCTATGACAGGTATTATGAAAACACAGATCGACTGGATCCCTCTGACAGAAGGGGCTGTACGCCCTTCCCAGGGGAAAACGCTTGCCGTGATGCAGGTCAGTGGTGGATCCCAGTCGTTCAATGCGGTTAATCAGATGCGTATATTAGGACGCTGGATGCGTATGATCACCATTCCCAATCAGTCATCAGTAGCAAAAGCTTGGCAGGAATTTGACGAAGAAGGCAGGATGAAGCCCTCTGCCTATTACGACAGAATTGTGGATGTAATGGAAGAGCTGATTAAATTTACGCTACTTACCCGTAATTGTTCTGGGTATCTGGTCGACCGCTACAGCGAGCGTAAGGAAAGTGCTGAAGCTCTTTCTGAGAGGGTTAATCAGCGCAGCATCTAGTGTCTAAGCTTTTACTGGCGATACCTCATTGTTCCGGGGAGGGCTATCGGCGCTCCCCGGATTATGCCTTCCGGATATGAATTACTGCCTCAGTCTGATGCTATATCCGGAAGCGTTGTATCACCGATACCAAGAGTGCGTTGCATTATTATGGTATCAAGCCAGCGGCCGTGCTTAAACCCCACGGATTTGAGTGTACCCGTATGACTGAAACCCGCAGAACGGTGAAGTCCAAGAGATGCGATATTTTCACTGTTACCTACTACGGCGACAAGCTGGCGAAAACCATGATCCTCTGCCCAGGCCAGAGCACGAGACAATAATAACTTTCCGATGCCCTGCCCCTGGAATGAAGGCGCTATGTATACGGAATCTTCAAGAGTGAACCGGTATGCGCATCTTTCCCGGTAAAGTGAAAGGTAGCAATAACCCAGAACGTCTCCATTCTCTGTCGCAACAAACCACGGGAGTCCGGCAGCATGAATCTTTTTCTGCCTGGCTGTCATTTCTGCCACATCGGGTGGCTCTGTTTCAAAAGTGGCCGTGCCATGTAATACATGCCAAGCGTATATCTGCTGAATCGCGGTGATATGTCTTTCATCTGCTTGTGTTATTTCCATCGGTATGGCTCCTTGCTGGATCAGAGCATAAGCCTACTCCACTGAAAGAACTTCAGATATAACGGAATACTTATCACGAATATAAGAGAAAATTTTACCAGGAAAGCCTTTCATCCTTCATTCAGCTACTTTTACAACGACGGCTGTTATGTATTGTTCTCACCGGTCTTATAAAGAGCCTGTATTCTGCATACCTGCGAAGGGCTGTAGCCTGTAGCTTCGGCGGTTTCCCTAATGCTCAGTTTTTTGATTTGTCGGTAATACAAAACCTTCTGATGTCGTTCATGATTGGCCTGTTTTCCCCGATATTTCCCCAACGTATGGGCCCGTTTAATTCCCTGTTGCTGTCGCTGGCGGCGACTCAACCAGTCCTTATGTGACATTGCGGCCATCAGGTCGATCAACATATTGTTGATAGCCGTAATGACAGCGCGGGTTATCGGGTCAACCTGTGAAGGGTCTTTATCTGACAGAGCCTGCCATGACGTGGGGACATCCAGACTGACAATCCGCAACTCGTGTTGCTCAATTTGCTTTTTCAGCGTCATCCAGTCGCTGTTGCTCAGGCGAGTCAGACGGTCTATCTGCTCGACCAGTAAAATATCATTATGGTGACTGTCCATTAGCAGTCGTCCCAGTTCCGGGCGGTCCAGCTTTGTACCACTGATGTTCTCCCGGTAGTAGCTGGCTATTTTATACCCTCTTTCCTGAACGAACTGCTCCAGCATGTCTTTTGCCCGATCCGCAAACTGATCTTCCGTCGACGCTCTCAAATAAGCTCTGATGAACATTTTTTCACCGCACTATAGCATTTAGGTTATTGCATTTATTCTATCGCATATAGGTTATGTCATTAATGGCGTGCCGTCACGTTTTGATTATGGCGTCAGGGTGTACCCTTATGCGATAACCATTTTTGTTAAAAATACCGCATCGGATAATTTATGAGGGAAACTATATGGCAAGGAGGCAGATTCTTTCTCTGTCGGAAAGAGAATCATTACTGGCATTACCGGACGATGAGTTAACGCTGACACGAATGGCGTATTTTAGTGAGCATGATCTGGCGCTTATTAGTGCCCACCGTAAACCTGCCAGCCGTTTTGGTTTTGCCGTCCTTCTTTGCTATCTGAAAAATGTCGGATTTGCACCGGATAAAAAAATCCCACCCTCTGATGCGCTGCTGAAGCATATCGCCAGCAGGCTAAAACTTACCGGGGATCTCTGGCCTGCTTACCTTTCCGGCAGGGAAACCACGCGACGCGAACATTTAACCGAACTGTACCGCTATCTTGGCGTAAAAGCGTTCACCGGCAAAATACAGCAGGACGGTATTACACACCTGCTGCCGATGGCAACGCGCACCGATAAAGGTATTCTCCTGGCCGAAGAACTGCTGATCTGGCTCCGGAAGAACAACGTGATAATCCCCGCAATTGATGTCGTGGAGCGTACCTGTGCGGAGGCCATGGCTGGCGGCGATAAAATCGTATTTCAGACCCTGAATGCCCCGTTAACTCCGGCTCACAGGGATGCCCTGGATCGTTTACTTGAGTCATCAGACAATCAGCCTTCCAGGCTGACATGGCTTCTGCAACCGCCGGGTAAAATCAATGGTAAGAACGTGCTGCAACACCTTGATCGGCTCATCAGCATTGAATCGCTGGCATTACCTGAAGGTATAGATCGTACCATTCACCAGAACCGGTTGCTGAAACTGGCGCGGGAAGGCCGAAAGATGAGTAGCCGGGATTTGACCCGATTTTCAGCAGCCCGCCGTCATGCAATCCTGGTCTGCGTGCTGGAAGAAGCCAGAGCCACACTGACAGACGAAGTGATTGAGCTGCATGAGCGAATGCTGAACAGCCTGTTCAGCAAAGCCAAAAGAACACAGGCTGAGCGCCTTCAGCAGACCGGAAAGCTGATCCAGTCCAAACTGAGGCAGTACATCGATGTTGGTCAGGCGCTGTCTGATGCCCGCGACTCCGGTGGCGATCCATGGCTCGCAATAGAAAACATACTCCCGTGGCCTGAATTTGTCGCCAGTCTGGAGGAAACACGCCATCTCGCCAGAAAAAATAATTTTGACCCGCTGCATATTATTACTGAGAAATACAGCACATTAAGGAAATATGCCTCGCGCATGTTGTCCGCTTTACAGTTAGTCGCAACCCCGGCAGCACAACCTCTGGCTGATGCGCTGGTTGTGATCAAGGATATGTACCGGAAGCAGTCACGTAAAGTACCGGCGACTGCGCCGCTTGAGTTTGTCCCTGAAAGCTGGCGCAAGGTGGTGATTACACCTGCGGGTATTGACCGGCAGTATTATGAATTTTGTGCGCTCAGCGAGCTTAAGGGAGCGCTGCGCTCCGGGGACATCTGGGTTAAAGGCTCACGCCGCTACAAAAATTTTGATGATTACCTCATTCCCGAAAAGGACTTTGACAAACTCACACCGGCGCTGCCACTGCCCGTATCGGCTGATTATCATGAGTACATTGCCAGCCGTATGACTCTGCTTCAGTCCAGACTTGAAGAGGTCAATGCTATGGCTGCCCTTGGTGAACTGCCCGATGTGGAAATTTCCGACAAGGGCGTAAAAGTCTCTCCGCTGGATAACTGCGTTCCGGCACAGGTTTCACCGCTGGCAGAACTGGTTTACAGCATGCTACCGCGACCTAAAATCACGGAAATTCTCGACGAGGTAAACAGCTGGACGACGTTTACCCGTCATTTTTCGCATATAAAAAATGACATTACCCGTCCCGATACCCGCCTGCTCCTCACCACCATTCTTGCGGATGGCATCAATCTTGGCCTGACCAAAATGGCAGAAGCCTGCCCCGATAGCACCAAATCATCACTCGAAGATATTCAGGCATGGTACATCCGCGACGAAACCTATTCAGCCGCTCTTGCTGAGCTGGTAAATGCGCAGGGAAAAAGACCACTGGCGGCATTCTGGGGAGACGGAACAACGTCATCATCAGATGGACAGAATTTCAGAACAGGCAGCTCAGGCCGCTACGCAGGGCAGGTTAACCCGAAATATGGGCAAGAGCCTGGACGTCAGTTTTATACACATATTTCGGATCAATACAGCCCGTTTTACACCTGCATAATCAGTTGGATCAGGGATTCAACCCATGTGCTAGATGGCTTGCTGTACCACGAAAGTGACCTAGAAATCAGGGAGCATTACACCGATACCGCGGTTTCACCGATCATGTCTTTGCCCTGATGCATCTGCTGGGGTTTGCGTTCTGTCCGCGAATCAGGGATCTCCACGACAAGAAGCTGTTTATCAAAGGGAAAGCGGACCAGTACCCGGCGCTTCAGTCACTGATATCAACGACCAGCCTGAATCTGAAAGAGATCGAACTTCACTGGCGTGAAGTGCTGCGTCTGGCGACCTCGATAAAGCAGGGAACCGTGACAGCATCCCTGATGCTGAAAAAGCTAGCCAGCTACCCCAAGCAGAATGGACTTGCCAAAGCACTGAGAGAAATTGGCCGCATTGAGCGAACGCTGTTTATGCTCGACTGGTTCCGCGATCCAGCACTGCGTCGGCGGGTCCAAGCGGGGCTGAATAAAGGTGAGGCACGTAATGCACTGGCGAGGGCGGTATTTATGCACCGGCTGGGAGAAATCAGGGACAGGAAGCCGGAAAATCAGAGCTATCGTGCCAGTGGACTGACGCTTCTGACGGCTGCGATCTCGCTGTGGAATACTGTGTATATGGAAAGGGCTATCGATGCCCTGAAGCGTAAGGGACTAAAGATCAACGAACAACTGCTGTCGCATTTGTCTCCACTAGGCTGGGAACACATCAATCTGACAGGCGACTATATATGGAAAAGCAACCGGATACCGGCTTCCGGTCAGTTTCGTCGGCTGAGGCCCGCTAAAGTAGAAAGGTCAAAAAACAACCTTAACGTACAATAATTTTCGATATCCAAACTGACCCCGGCTACATCATTTCAGCGGTCGACGTCGTGGTGGCCGGTGCGGCCATCTTTGGGGGGATCGTCATGATGTCCTCGATGACGCCGGTGGGCGTCGTGGCCGGCGCGGTGATTGTGGTGAATGGCTTCAATACGATTTCACGGGAAGCCGCGCACAGTCTTCTCGGTGACAAGCAGACGGAGGGAATTTTCGCTGAAGGCTCGATGGAGATCGCTGAATTTCTGGGTTTCAGCCAGCAGCAGGGTCTGGGAACCTATAAGGCGGTCACACTTTTCAGTGAAGTCTACGGTGCGTATGGGCTGAGGTTGAAACCCGAAGCACAACGGCTGTGGTACTGGACCAGGCCCGATTTCTTCAGGAACGTATCCGGTACGCCACGTCCCGCAATGGCGCTTAAAATTGCGGGATGGGGGGTTAAAGCCAAAGTGGCGCTTGATTTACTGACTATTGAGCCTTCCGGGAAATAGTCTTATGCAGGCGGAATGCTTTCCAGCCCAGCGCAGGTGGAAAGGTCACCCAGGCAATGATCAGGACAACAAGGGAACTCATGCCCCCGGAAAGAATGTGTGTCCGGCTGCCGGCGATGAGGGTGACCAGCATAACCAGAACCAGCGCGACCGTGATCCATGCCGACACCCGGAAGCGCCGTGAGAGCGCTTCGATGAGATGCTGCATGGTGCCTCCGTCTGCTGCAAGCCGGCCCTGTAAGTTGTCCACTTCGCTCCTGCTGAAACCTGCCTCAAGCAGGTCTTTCTCACTGATAGCCATTACGTCCTCCCTAATTAGGCGAAAGTATACTGTATCAGACCAATAATCCCCAGGTGGCCAGCGTAAGCATAGTAAAAGAAATTACGCGGCATGAAACGCTGGCGGCCTTCCGGACAGATTTCCCTGCAGAAAGAAACCACCACCAGGGGGAATACCAGAGTAGGCAGCGTGGCCAGTAATAATGTTTCTGCGGGCATATCCAGTAGATGCGATACCGTCAGAATAACACACGCCCAGAGCGCAACCGATTATGTAGCGCTGGGCCGGGACGTCGAAAGTCTCGTCCTTTCACGAGCGATACATGCCCACGTTCACGGACGTGTGTTTATCAATGGCGACAGAACGATCGTCTTCCCTCCTTCACCTGACTCCTACAAAGAAACTCTTGATGAGTGAAAACCGGGGCTGACCATCGGTCAGCCCTTCCGGATAACACGCCGCACACTCATGCGGTGCTGACAGCCTGCTATTCACTTTAACTTGCCGCTACCTGACAGGGGGAAGAGTATGCAACACGACTCTTGGCTGCTGATTGTACTTTTTGTATCTGTTGTATCGATAGTCCTTATGGTTATCAGGGGTAAAATCCACGCTTTTCTGGCGTTGATTATCGCCTGTTTTGGCCTGGGTCTAGGCTCAGGTATGAGCATCACCGGTGTGGTTGACGCGATTGAAATGGGTATTGGCGGGACACTGGGCAACCTGATTGCCATCATCGGACTGGGGGGGATCCTCGGTAAGATACTTGAGGAGTCAGGCGGCGCTGAGCGGCTTGCCAAAACATTACTGAACTCTTTTGGTCCCCGCAAGTCACACTGGGTTATGGCAATGGTGGGGGCTATAGCAGGTATCCCCGTTTTTTTTGAAGTGGGTTTTGTGCTTTTAATCCCTCTGGTATATGAGATAGCCCGACAGACTAAAATGAACCTGCTCTACCTCAGCATACCCCTCGCGCTTTCCCTGATGACCATACACTGCATTCTGCCACCACACCCTGCCGCAATGGCTATCACAACCATGTTGAATGCTGACGTAGGAAAGGTGATTATTTACGGGCTTGCGGTGGGTATCCCGACAATCATTTTTGCAGGGCCAGTCTGGGTCAGAATAACGTGTAAAAAAGAGATTACGCCTGCACAAATAAAGTTCCTGGAAACCCGGACAGACAGTACAGAAACGGTAAGGGAGTTACCCGGGTTTGGGATTACCCTGTTCACCATCTGCCTTCCACTGTTACTGATGGTTGTGAAAACCCTGACTTCGGGTCTGGCAGAAGAAACGCTGATACGCCGGTTTACGCTCGCAGTGGGTACGCCCCTGACTGCGCTGATGATATCTCTGGTATTTGCCTTCTGGTCGCTCGGTCTGCGACAGGGACGCTCAATGCTGCAACTACTTGAAATAAGTCAGCGCAGTTTCCCGGTGCTTGCTGGGATTGTATTCGTTATCGGCGCAGGTGGAGCCTTCAACTCTGTTCTGCTCAAAAGCGGAGTGGGGGAAGTTATTTCAGGAATGTTGCTCAGCACCCATATTAATCCTGTCATACTGGCCTGGTTTATTGCCTGGATAATGCACCTGGCAGTGGGATCGGCAACCGTGGCAATGATAAGCGCAGCCAGTATGATCAGTCCGATGCTTGCCGCAGATCATCAACTGACTCCAGAAATTCTGGTAATAGCCATTGGTGCGGGTTCAATTGGCTGGGCTCACGTGACGGATTCAGCCTTCTGGATAGTTCGGGAATACCTGGGAATTTCATTATCCGAAGCGCTGAAAAAGTTTACGGGGGCGACGATCCTTGCTTCGGTTGTGGCGCTTATTGCCACCCTTATTCTTGATCACTTCATCTGACTGAAAAAGCAGGAGGATGGCATCAGGCCACCATCCTCCTGCGAGAAGAGATGATCAGACTCAGGGCTGATTTATCAGGGAGGTAATTTGATTAATTTTTTCGTCCGTAAATGGTGCCCGCATGAGTAGGTTCGATAAACCTGTATCAGACTGAATAAAAATGGCGCGTGCATGGGAAAATCGACGGAAACCATCCTCTCCATGATAGGCTCCCATACCGGAATGCCCCACGCCACCAAACGGCAGATCGTGCACCAAAACATGACTCATCACATCATTAAAGACAAGGGCACCAGAATCGGTTGAACATTGTAACTCTCTGAACTCATTTTCATCCTGTCCAAAATAGTACAACGCCAGCGGTTTTTCTCCATTCCGGATCCGATTAATGCATTCATCCGTTTTTTCATACGTAATAATCGGAAGCAGCGGGCCGAAAATTTCTTCCTGCATGATGCGTGAATTGTCGGAGGGATTGAGAATGAGTCGTGGAATGATTCTCCCCTCAGACGGCAAATCCAGCTCCTCACTGGCTGAAATGATGCGCTCACAATTTTTCGTGGCATCGTCGATCAATTCATTTAATCTGCTGCTGTGGGCTGCATTAATTATTGACGAGAAGTCAGGATTCTTAAGATAAGAACCGTATGATTTTCTCAGGAACGCTACAGCGTAACCGATGAACTCGTCTGCGTATCTTGCTGGAACCATAACATAATCGGGGGCGATGCAAATCTGCCCCGCATTAAATGCTTTGGCCGTCATTATTCTTTCAGCAGCCGTTTTCAGGTTGGCGCTTTCTGAAATGATGACAGGAGATTTCCCGCCTAACTCCAGCGTTACCGGCGTAAGATTTTCGGCTGCTGCACGCATAACATGTCGGCCCGTTGCTGAACTACCGGTAAACACCAGATGATCCAGAGGAAGGGAAGCGAAGAATGCAGAGACACCGGCATCACCCTGAACAGTCAAAATTTCATCCGGAGGGAAATATTCTGAAATCAAATGACAGAGCAGCCGACTTCCCGATGGCGTGAATTCGGAAGGTTTAATAATTGCCCGGTTACCTGCTGCGAGGATACCGGAGAGTGGTCCGAAAGTTAACACCAGTGGAAAATTCCACGGGCTCATTACACCTACAACCCCCAGCGGTCTGTATTGAATGTAAGAACACGTATCCGGGAAGGGTGATTCACGGGGTTCATCCTGCGACCATTTTTTCAGACCGCTCAGTGAATGCTTCAGTGCTTCAATTGAACCCAAAATATCGGAAAGTAATGTGCTGGCATGTGCCCTGTGACCAAAATCCTGACTGTAGGCCTCACACAGTTCATCCTTGTTTTCCTGCAACAAACGAATACAACCCTTAAGAAGGGAATAACGTTGCTCGTGTGGGAGCGGTTTAGATCTGGAATCGTGCCTCAGCTGACATAAAGCAGCTGATACGGTATGGGTATCTGAATGTTGATTGTTGAAAATGACAGGCAGATTTTTCATGGTAACCTCAAATGCACAGAAATACTCACGTCCAAAAGACGTGTACTTAAAAGAGTGATTTGAAGTTATATGCCGCGTCTACTGTAGAACATAAATCAGACAAACACCAGCCCTGCTCCTGTAAAAGCGTTTCGACTCATAGCTTTTACCATCTGATGCAGTCTGTCAGAGAGCATAATCGACAAAATAGTCATCGACAGCCTGACGTCGGCCGGCGCGGACACCATTGCCGGGGACGTTAGGGCCACGCATCATGTTACGTCTGCTAACCAGACCCTTCAGGTTAATCCTGCATGTCATTCGGACAGCCGGATGATCCCTCCTGAGTAAATGGCTGACACCGGGCAGAAAAAAGGAACTTTCAGAACCAAGTCAGCAACGAAAACACTGACATCCCCAGAGCAGCCAAAGTACCGAGACTGCTCAGTAAGCCTTTGCAGAAAACAGAAGCACAGGTGAACATCAAGATACCTAATATTATGTAAGTGCTAATTTCAGCTTCATTACCAGACATTCAACCCTCTGGATAACAAGATAGCAAGATAACATCTTACGAAGATGTTATCTTGCTAAGTGTTATTTCATTTTTGCTCTTTCAATCAGCTCTGCCACTTCCTCTTTAGATAACTTGTAAGCTGCGTCACGGGATCGTGACTGACGAAAAATGGTGAGGATTTATACAGTTTTCAGACTGTTAATCCTGGGCAGGAAGTGTACATCCGGGTATAATGGCGCTGGCGCTTGAGGCCTGATGCCTCATGACGTTCTGTGGGTTTGTTATGGTTGTTGTGAGGCAGAGGGCAGAAAGCCCCGTAGTAAAGTTAATTTTCATTAACCAAACCACGAGGCCCACTGTATGTCTCAACAACACCAGTATGGCCTCTTACCGTGCTCAATGCAAGGAGGAGTAATCCATGAAACTGCCGCGAAACGCCCTTATCTGGTGCGTATTAATCGTGTGTTTAACGCTGTTAATATTCACCTGCCTTACCCGATCTCGCTTATGCGAATTCAGGATCAAGGACGGAGACAGGGAGGTCGCTGCAGTGCTGGCTTACGAATCCAACGGTAAGTAGCAACCTGGAGGCGGGGGAAACCCCGCCTTTTCAGGGCTTCTGGTGTCGTCTGGTCAGACCGCAAGCGCCTTTATGAAGGGGTTGTCAGTTCGCTGGCAGCCCCTTTTTCCTCCTTCTGCGCGACCGCACGCATGGACTACAGAAGGGCGGTTCCCCTCCGGGGAACGGGGCAGGGCGGCAGCGCCTCCGGCGCGTCCGCTCTCTTCCCTCGCTGTATTACAAATGTGATACAGACTGTGCCGGTATGAGATGTCATGACCCGGTTTGTGAACCGAATTTGTCATCCCGCGCGGTAGCGAGCTGCTCGATGGCAAACAGAATCCCGTTGTGTGAAACGTCTGTTTCAACCATGAATTTCCAGTGAAGCCTTTTCAGTTGATAAACCAGCTGGTCGCGATGGGTTTCCGCACCGTTACTGGCCAGCATCAGGCAGCACTGCCCTACCATCCTGCAGGCTTCATCGTAGAGAAGACTCTCTTCATCATCCGTAGTGCTTTTATTTTCTGGCATGGCTACCGCCTCATCTGTACGTTTTCCGCTCTGATTCAGCATATTTCAAAGGCCACAGATCTACACCAAAGGGCCCCTTCAGCTCCTGACCCGCTGCGCGGTTATGGCGAACTTATCCAGATTGATGGCTCTCAGCATGACTGGAATGAAGAGCTAGGGCCTCACTGTACATTAGAGTCTAAGCACTTTTGTGCGTTTGTATGCATTGAGGTAAAATTCATCTCCTTCGTTTCTGGCGGGTTTGTTGGTGGGTTGTTGCCTGTTTCACCCGGTTCCTGTCAGAAACGCGCTCCGGCCGTCTGAGCTGTGCGCGTAATGAAGCATTATTGTAAATAGTTTGAGGTCATGTCCGCTTTAAACTCACGGGACTGAGCGGACGATCCAGCTGAGCTTAAGGTCCGTTGATAGCGAAGAGCGGACCTTAAATGCCCTGTAATACCTTATAAACAATCACGACTAAATACGTCAGCTCGTTTTCGTACTGAAATCCCGAATAAAGCTAGCGAAATAGTAGCAAATGTAACCATTACCGATGCCATTGCGACGATACTGTTCCCTCCGACCAAACCGACAGCAGCGCCAGCTATTGCACCCGCAACCATTTGAAGCGATCTCTGCAATGCAGCTGCACTGCCTGCAACTGAACCTAAATTTTGTAAAGCCCGGTATGTAGCATTGGGCATAATAATTCCTGCGCAAAAATTGCTAACAACCACGAAAACGGCGCAGACAGCGATTGAACTGATGCAAAGACGGGCTATGAAAGCTTCGGGGAGGCACGGTCGTCCATAATCCGGTATATCTGAACTGGTCAACGAAATTACCCGGCTACCGATTGAGAAAATCGAAGCCCTGAAACATTAATCCCGCAGACCGTGCCAGCAATGGCGCGGTTTTCTTTTGCTTTCCCGCAGTATGCGCTGACATCAACGCCTGATACCCCGCTTTTCTCTGCCCTAAAAACCTGCCTGCGGCGCGGTGGCGTTGCTGCGCTCACGCGCCGCCACGGCCACCCGGTCAGGAGAGCGGTTGTGGTGTCTGCGTCATGCTGCTGTTGTGGGCCGATTTCTGATGATTCCTGCTTTTTATCCCTTTCTGCATCGTTAACACAATACAAAGACCAACCCGGGGACACCTTCGGCTCCCGACCCGCTGGCGCGGTTCAGTCGTCAGCCACACTCCGCTATCCGCCCTTGTTCGTATAAGAATCGGCTGGTCAGGCAGGTAATCGCACGAGCCTGATTTTTCTCTGATTTCAATCTGCCGGGCGGGACTCTCCCGAGTATCCCGGCATCTGAAGGATTCACTATGCACAATCCTGTTTTCGCGCAGCGCCTGCGGGTGCTGGGCAGCGCGGCCTTTTTTTTCGCTGGTGACAGCCCCGGCACTGGCGCTGTTCGTGGCCTTTGTCGGCCTGTCATTCAATGCCTCGGTTTCCGGGTATTTTCTGCTGGCGGCACATGAGCTTGTCGACGGGGCACCGCCCGGTACGGTGAATACGCAGGTCTGCGAGCCGCCCGCCGCACTGGATGGTGGTGAGGTCCAGACGCTGACGGAGGCTTACCCGCCCCTCTGCAACAATCTCCAGAAAGATGACCGGGTATGGCAGCGCGACACAGACCGCAGCCTTCGTACGCTGTATCTGCTGACGTCCCTGCTCGGGCTGGGTGTCTGGCTGGTCCTGAACCCGGTCAGCAGTCTCTGGAGCAGTCTGTTCCGGCGAAGGGTCGATTAAATCCAGTCTTCGGACCGAAGGCCGGACACGCGGGAAAACTCCCTCATATTGTTGGTGACAACAATGAGGCCCTGACTGCGGGCATGACCGGCAATCATCTGGACGTATGGACCAATGGGCTGACCGGCTTTTGCCTGTTCAGCGCGGATTTGCCCGGTGTGCGTGGCGGCGTGCGCATCGTAATCCAGGACGGTCAGGCGGGCGGCGAAGCCTTCCACCACGGCCAGATTGCGTTCCGGTGCGCTGCTTTTCTCCGCGCCATATATCAACTCCATCAGCGTGATGGTGCTGATGCAAAGCCGCTGGCGGTGAAGGTTGAACTTCACCCTGACGGCTTCCGGTTTATTTTTGATGGTGAAAATGCAGATGTTGGTGTCCAGCATGTACCTGAGCATCAGAAGTCTTCCCGTATCTGTGTGTCGGGCTGCTCGCGTGTTGACATAAAGTCTGACGTCACCGCGTCGCCATCAAACCACGCATCCCAGGACTCACCTGCGGGTGAAATGATGCGGCTCCGGCCAACGGCCACAATCTCAACATGTTTTACATCATCCGGCAGTGCGACTGCTTTTGGCAGGCGCACGGCCTGACTCCGGTTACTTAAAAATACTGTCGTTTCCATTTCAGTCTTCCTTTGGGATATACATACTGTATATCCAGTGTAGGCGCATGTGTGGATATGTCAACGGGACAGCCATTATCGATGACACAGGAAGAGATGATTGCACGCTATATCAGCCACGTGCCGGCGAAGCATTGTAAGATGGTGCGTGACTACGGTTTTTTGTCAAACCGGAAACGGGGCCAGCTGCTGCCAAAAGTCTATGAAGCCCTGCAGATGGAGGTGAGGAAAAAACCAGAGCAGCCGGGCTTCGCCGCGCTGATGAAGGCATTTCTGCGCACAGACCCGTACAAATGCATCCTGTGCGGTAACCGGCTGCGTTTTGTCAGCGCAGAAGCGGGCAGGCATGCTTCGGTGTTAGTGGCCGAAAGGCTGCATAACATCGACCGGAAACGATGGCTTCTGGGGCAGACTGCAGGATAAGTGCGCCCGGAAACGGGGGGGTTGAATAAAAAAGAAGCAAAATGAATGAAGACAGCCCAACCGGTCAGAACCGATGACAGAATATTGCTCGCCCGGTCGCTATGTTCATGGTCAGGGAGCGATCGACAGGCGATTGAAATTCCTAACCATGAACTTTTGCTTTGCCACGGAACGGTCTGCGTTGTCGGGAAGATGCGTGCTCTGATCCTTCAACTCAGCAAAAGTTCGATTTATTCAACAATGCCATACAAAAGCTGTCCGGAGATGGCGGGTCAAGATCACATTTCAATACTTCAAAGAATTGACCGTTTGACTTTTAATTCTTCATTAAGCGATATTTAAAAAAAGGCGTGTAACTACGATCCGTAGGCAAGACCTGAAGCTTTCTCCGCAGAAATCAAACCGGAGGGAAGTTTCAGGTTTTTTTTTGCTCTGAAGGTAGGAAAAACTCATATGAATCACTTGAAAACGGCATTAGAGATAATCAAGCAGGTCGGTGGTGCTGAGAATATCGAGCATATTGGACACTGTTCTACCCGCTTAAGATTGAGCTTATATGACAACAGTAAAGTGAATGAAGCTGCACTTTCAAACACCGATGGCGTGCTAGGCGTACGCCTCAATGTGCAGTGCCAGGTCATTATTGGTCATGAAGTCGTACAAGTTTTCGAAGCGGTGCAGTCACTGGTTGGCCCACAACAACCTAGTGAGCAAAAGAGTTCTGCAAAAGAAAGCCAAGGTGCACGCATTGTTGATTTTGTTATCAGCGTCTTCCAGCCATTAGTTCCTGCCATCGCCGGCGGTGGTGTACTCAAATCACTGTTACTGTTAATGGATGCCATCGGCTGGATGAGCCGTGACAGTTCTACTTATAAAGTCTTGGATAATATCGGTACCGCCCCGCTCTATTTTCTGCCGATTCTGGTCGCGATCACCACGGCGATGAAATTAAAGGTCAATATACTGGTGGCGGTGTCAGCGGCTTCGGTAATGATATTACCGACAATGACTAAACAATTGGCCGAAGGGGCAACGTTTATGTCATTCGATTTGGTCAATGTTGCCTACGCCTCTCAGGTATTTCCCGCGATCCTATGCGTACTTTTATATGCCCTGACAGAGAAGTTCTTTAATCGCTATTCACCGGGCGCATTACGCATTTTCCTCTCCCCCATGCTTTCTCTGCTGGTAACAGTACCTATTACTTTACTGATCTTAGGGCCGTTAGGTTCTGAATTAGGTACCGGGCTGGCAACCCTTATTCTCTGGCTATACGGTAAATTAGGCTTTGTCGCGACAGGCCTATTTGCTGCGGCACTGCCATTTATGGTCGCCGCCGGCATGCATAAACCGATGCTACCTTATGCGGTTGCCTCCATGAGCCAGTTTGGCAAAGAAATGCTCTACCTTCCCGCCTCACTGGCACACAATATTGCCGAGTCCGGTGCTTGCATGGCGATTGCGCTAAGAAGTAAAGACAAAGTGATGAAGTCCACCGCTTTTTCGGCCGGAATTTCTGCCCTTTTTGGTATCACTGAACCCGCACTTTACGGCGTCACGCTACTCCATAAAAAAGCCTTATATAGCGTCATTATCGGCGGCGTGATTGGCGGCGCATTTATTGGTTGGGTTGGGCTTGAGGCCTTTGCATTAGTGGGACCAGGCCTTGCGAGTATCTCGATGTTTGTCTCGCCAGAAAACCCACTGAATATTCTCTGGGCCTTTGCCGGTGCCGGACTTTCCTTCTTGGTCTCATTTATCTGCGCGCTACTACTGTGGCGTGACAAAGTCAGTGAAAAAAGCGCTGAACTCAATTTCGCTCGGCCCATTGAAGGAAAAATCATCCCACTTGAAACCGTTAACGACGATGTATTTTCACGCAAAATTATGGGGGATGGTATCGCAATCATTCCTTCTCAAGGAGTGTTACGCGCCCCGGCGGATGGCACCATTGTCAGTGTCTTCGATAGCGGGCATGCGCTCGGTCTGCTGACTGACAGCGGCGTGGAGCTGATTTTTCATATCGGTATCGACACCATCAAACTGCAAGGAGAAGGCTTTAGTCCGAAGGTCACGGAAGGACAACAGGTTAAATGCGGTGACACTTTGATTGAATTTTCAATTGATACCATTACCGCGGTCGGTCTCGATCCGGTGGTGGTGATGGTAGTTACCAACGGTGAACGCTTCACTCTGCTTCCTGTTAATCAGAACGAAAAAAATCCTAATCCTCATATCATCATGACACTTAAGGAGTCCATGTAATGGCAAAACAATCCTCATTTCCGCAAGGCTTTTTATGGGGCGGGGCGATTGCCGCCAATCAGGCAGAAGGAGCATGGAATGTCGACGGTAAAGGGCCATCCGTTGCCGATGCTATCACCTGGAAACCCAATTTATCGTTGAAGGATTACAGCGGGCATATGGCTCTGACCGATGAAAATATCCAAGATGCCTTTAGCGGTAAAAATGATGCATTTTATCCGAAGCGTCGCGGTATCGATTTTTATCATCACTATAAAGACGATATCGCCTTATTTGCTGAAATGGGTTTTAAAGTGCTCAGGGTATCCATCGCTTGGTCGCGTATCTTTCCAACCGGAGAAGATGCAACCCCTAACGAAGCTGGCCTGCAATTTTATGAAGATATGTTCAGCGAATTGCGCCGTCATAATATTGAACCACTCGTCACCCTTTCACATTATGAAATGCCGCTGGCGCTCAGCGAAAAATATAATGGCTGGGTGCATCGCAATGTGATGGATGCTTTTGTGCGTTTTAGCAATGTCTGTTTTGACAGATATAAAGACTTAGTTCGTTACTGGCTAACTTTCAACGAGATAGATAGTATCCATCGCCATCCATTTACCACCGCTGGCATTCGAGAAGAGAAAAGTGAACCCGGTAAAGCAACACAAGATATTTACCAAGGACTACACCATCAATTTGTTGCCTCTGCTCTAGTGACCCGTGATTGCCACGCGAAAATTCCCGGTAGCCAAGTAGGATGCATGCTGACCAAGCTTACGACTTACCCACACAGCTGCCGCCCAGAAGATATAGAAGCGACATTAAAGAAGAACTTAGAAAACTACTTCTACGCCGATGTACAAGTGTTTGGTGAATATCCGCCGCTGATCCTACGCGATCTCGCTAGACGAAATATTCATATCACGATGGCTGCCGAAGATAAGCAAATATTAAAAGACTATACCGTCGATTTTGTCTCCTTCAGCTACTACATGTCGCTGACCGAATCGACCCAACCTGATGTAGAGCGCATTCCTGGTAACACCGTGCTTGGTGTTAGAAATCCCTACTTACCGGCATCCGAATGGGGCTGGCAAATTGACCCTATTGGACTAAAAATCTCGTTACTTGAGCTTTATGATCGTTACCAGAAACCCTTATTTATCGTCGAAAATGGTTTAGGTGCGAAAGATGTTGTGGAAAACGATAAGATCCACGACAGTTACCGTATCGACTATTTTCGTAGCCACTTTGAACAAACGCTGGCAGCCATTAATGAAGGTGTTGAGGTGATGGGCTTTACCACTTGGGGATGCATTGATCTCATCAGTGCCGGCACATCACAAATGTCTAAGCGCTACGGCTTCATCTATGTCGATCAAGATGACGAAGGGCACGGAACATTAAAACGCCTTAAAAAAGACTCCTTCTGGTGGTACCAGAAAGTGATCGGCAATAATGGTTCAGACATGAGCTAGCCTGCTCCCGAAGGAATATCCGTGATAACGATAAAAAAATCACTCAACAACAGTATGCTGTTAGTGGATAACGACCAACAAGAGATGATTCTTTTTGGTAAAGGGATTGGCTTTAACGCCAAGCCGGGGACGAATATCGATTTAGCTCAGGTAGAGAAAATTTTTCTGCCGCTAAGCAATATCAAAGGCCGTCATTTTCTATCGCTTACGGACACTATTCCTTCGGAGTTTTTCGATATCAGCCATGAAATTCTGGTGCTCGCGCGCAGCATTTGTGGGGACAAACTCAATTCGCTGTTACTTCTAACCCTTGCCGAACACCTTCATTTTGCCGTCGAACGCAGCCGTAAGAGCCAGACTATTCTGAATAAATTAAGTTGGGAAGTTAAACGCTATTATCCTCAAGAATACGGCATTGGCCAACAGGCTCGCGCTAAGGTCAATGAGAGATTTAAGGTCGAACTCCCCGAAGATGAATCGGTGAATATTGCCTTTCATCTTATCAGTGCTAGCAGCCAAGAGAGCGACAGTTCCGCCCATCAACAAGTTGAATTAGTTAACCGACTCGCCGCCATTGTTCACTATAAATTGGGTAAGAATACCGATACCGAATCAGTTAATTACATACGCTTTATCAATCATTTAAGATATTTTTCAGAGCGGGTACTGGCGGGTAAAATCGTGATGAGCGAGACAGAAGATTTTTATCAGGAATTGATGCGCTACCGTCCAGATGCCATGAATGTCGCTTGGGGTATTCGCGATTACGTGCAGGACAAATATCAACTGTCGTTACCGAAAGATGAACTAACATGGCTCAGTATTCATATTAGTCGCTTAATAGATAAGCAGTCCTGAATCTAATAACAACAATGTCTGATTTGTTCTATCAGACATTTTATATTGAGCACTGCGATCCTTTAAATTTTTCCGGTCGTGACGCCGATGTAGTGTTGTTGTACCCTTTTGGCTTTTGAATGCAGTTAGGCTTTGTTGAATAAATCGAACTTTTGCTGAGTTGAAGGATCAGAGCACGCATCTTCCCGACAACGCAGACCGTTCCGTGGCAAAGCAAAAGTTCAAAATCACCAACTGGCCCACCTACAACAAAGCCCTCATCAACCGTGGCTCCATAACTTTCTGGCTGGACGATGAAGCGATTCAGGCCTGGTATGAGTCGGCAACGCCTTCATCACGGGGAAGACCTCAGCGCTATTCTGATCTCGCCATCACCACCGTTCATGGTTAGGAGATTGAATCATCGTTTTAAACATTTCCTGACCATGAACATCGTCTTCAGAAGCCAGGTTATAGCGGGTACTCATACCACTTATGGCCATAAAATGCGCTTTCAGGCGTATTATTAGCCTAAAATCCATATTTCAGGCGCACTTATCCTGCTGCCTGTGCCAGAAGCCATCGTTTCCTGTCGATGTTATGCAGCCTTTCGGCCACTAACTCTGTGGCATGTCTGCCCGCCTCTGCGCCGGTAAAATGAAGCCGGTTACCGCACAGGATGCATTTGTACGGGTCTGTGCGCAGAAATTCCTTCATCAGCGCGGCGAAGCCCGGCTGCGCCGGTTTTTTCCGTGCCTTCATCTGGCTGCGTATTCTGGCGAAGATAAGGATTAATGTGCGGATTGTCTCTCTTTTGACGTCAGCGGGCGGTCAGTTGTGAGGGGGAACGCGAATTTTTTCTCAATGGCAGTAGAGGGTCGCACTGGCCTGGGCGTTCATTTCTCAAGTGGGAGGTGTTCACCTGTTCTCAGTCCCGTCAACACATGCTCCTAAATCATGAATTAATTTACTGATGAGCGGGAAATTCCTGAACAAAAGTCAGACGCGACAAACGGGGGATATAGTGAAGAATGATAACGACTCCACTACATCCTTTCTTCAGTTACAGAACGGTCAACAGGCAATGCGTTCCGATTTTCTGGTATCCGAAACGGCCCATAAATGCAAACCTAACCCAGCCAAGGCCAGGATAGCACCAACCCAGCCGGTTGACGACCAGCCCAGTCCGGCCGTGATGGTCAGGCCCCCGAGCCAGGCTCCCAGAGCGTTAGCAGTGTTAAACGCCGAGTGATTTAGCGCTGCAGCCATCGTCTGTGCATCTCCGGCGACATCCATCAGTCGTATTTGCAAAACGGAAGAGAGGGAAACCATCGTGCCTATCAACATTACGGTGATGGCCCCGGGCCATGCGTAGTGAGAGGTAAAGACATACACGCACATTATCAGAATGGACCACAGCAGCAGGTAACGAATGGTTTTTTCTAGATTCTTGTCAGCCATTCTTCCACCGATGACGTTACCCGCGACCATACCCAGTCCGAACATGGACAGTATTACAGGGATCATTGCCGCAGAATGCCCTGCGAGTTCAAGCATGGTGGGTTTTACGTAACTGAAAACCGCAAACATGCCCCCATTACCGATTGACCCAATGGCCAGAGTCAGAAGAACCTGTTTTCGTGTAATCGCTGAAAGTTCGCGAAGCGGACTCGCAGTTTTATCTCCTGCCTTCCACGGTACCCATGCATAAATCATTAATATAGTCAGCACCGCCAGCGCACCCACAATAGCAAATGCCGTACGCCAGCCGACAGACTGACCGATGGCGGTCACAGCCGGGACGCCAAGAAGGTTGGCGACCGTCAGTCCAAGAAGCACCATTGAAACGGCCTGAGCCCTTCTGGAACGCTCTACCAGCTCTGCTGCCAGCAGTGCGGCAACACCGAAGAAGGTCCCGTGGGGAATACCGGCAATGAACCGCATCAGCAGCATCAGTTCGTAGTCCGGGGCCCATGCGCTCATCAGGTTACCCGCAGCAAACATAGCCATCAGGATAATGAGGAAAGTTTTTCGGGACAGCCTTGCCCCGGCGACGGCCAGAACAGGCGCACCAACCACAACACCCAGTGCATAAATACTTATCAGATGTCCGGCAGAAGGAATGGATACGCCGAGCCCATGTGCCGCGTCGGGAAGCAGCCCCATGATGACAAATTCGCCCGTACCAATTGCAAATCCACCCATAGCAAGAGACAGAAGCGCCTTTATCAGCGCACCGCGTGATCTGACCATCTCCACGGAAGGAGCAACCTGGCCGTTTACAGCATGATTTTTCATATTTGATTTATAGAATTTTGCAGATGAATAAAAATCTCAGGATGTGAGGTTCAACATGACGATTTACGGTGAAATCGCTTGGCCTGAAGATGCAAGTTTCGTTTTACGCCCTTTTTTATGAGCGACATACCGCAGAAGTGCTGTCGCACAGGTCTGTCTTTTTTCATTGATGACGCTAGACCACTTACCCACCCCCTTCTGAATTTTCCGGCTGTCTGATCCTTTCAGTAATGCCTCCCTCCGGTTTAACCCTGATGACGTTCGGGCTTAATAAGTAGTCATGGATGCCAGGCTGAATAAGGATTGCACACACCCAGCAAACGTGCAAGAATCACCACAAATAAACACAATCAAACAAAGCGTCGGTGTCTGTTTATGCTTAATCAGGAAAGACAGGATGAGATCCTGAAACGCCTCAGCGTTCGTGGTCGTGTAATAGCCGCTGAGCTGGCCAGAGAGTTTGGCGTATCTGAAAACGCCATAAGACGTGATCTCAGGCAAATGGCCGAACAGGGTCTTTGCAGGAGGGTTTATGGCGGGGCCTTACTGCCTGCTCCTGACGCAGGAAATATTCAGATCAGGGCGGGGAACTTTGTTGAAAACAAACAAAGAATGTCTCAGTGCATCACTAAATACCTTAAAAATGGTCAGACCATTTTTATTGATGCCAGCTCAACCAACATAGCCATCGCAGCGGGCCTTCCCAGAGACGTATCCCTCACCGTCGTGACAAACGCCCCGGCCGTCGCTATCGCCTTATCAGAGCACACGCTGTGCAAAACTATGGTGCTTGGCGGCATATTTAATGCGATTAAGGGTGCCTGTCTTGGAAGCCAGACCGTGGACCAGGCCCGTCAGATTTTGCCGGATATTCTCATCCTGGGTGCCTGTGGGGTGGATGTTACGCTTGGTATAACGGCACTTGAGCCGGAAGAGGCAGAGCTGAAGCGTTGTCTTATGCAGCAAAGCTCAAGAGTGATTGTGCCGGTCACCCTCAATAAAATTGGTACAGCAGCGCCTTTCCGTTTGTCTGATATCTCTGATATCGACGTACTTATCGTCCCTGAGGGACTCAGCAATGAAACCCTGGAACAATTCGTTCTGACGGGTATCAGTGTCGAAATAGCAGACTAGCTTCAGCATTATCAAGAACAGGATCTTTTATCCATGAAGTCTCAGACGTCCTCAGGGACCCTTCTGAATACAACAGATAACTTTGCCATCACTATTCTCTCGCTTGCTGCGTTTGTAATTGTGACAACTGAATTTGTCATTATAGGCCTTATGCCATTAATGGCAGGGGATCTGGGCATATCCATCCCTGTAGCAGGACAACTTGTCACGGCATTTGCTGTGACTGTGGTGTTTGCCGGTCCCCCGCTGACGGCGTATTTTTCCCGTGTTGAGAAACGGGCACTTTTTATGTGGATACTGGTTGCGTTCAGTGCCAGCAATGCTGCCGTTGCTCTCGCGCCTGGCTACTGGACAATTCTTGCGGCCAGGCTGATTCCGGCCGCTCTTCTTCCGGTTTTCTGGGGAATTGGAAGTGATGTCGCCGGAAAAATAGTTTCCGCAGACAAAGCGGGGAAAGCCATTTCTCAGGTCTATCTGGGCGTAACCGGTGCACTGTTATTTGGGTTACCGCTGGGGACACTTCTGGGGGACGCAGCAGGATGGCGGGGAACCTTCTGGTTTTTAGCCGTTCTGTCAGCTGCAATGGCATTTCTTCTCAGAGCGGCGATGCCAATCATTCCCGGAGAAAGTAACGTCAGTGTGATGACGCAGGTCAGAATGCTTAACAACCGGTACTTTATTGCCAACCTTATACTTTCGCTTGCCGTTTTTACCGGCATGTTTGGCGCTTATACCTATCTTGCAGACATGCTACAAAGCCATGCCGGAATTGAGGGTACTTATATCGGTTGGTGGCTGATGGGCTTTGGCACGGTAGGCCTGATAGGTAATTACCTTGCCGGTCGTTATGTTGACCGCCATCCGGATGCAGCCGGTATCATTTCCTGCGTTATGCTGGGAACAGGGGCAGTAGCTTCAGTACTTCTGACTAAATCAGCGGTATTTTTCATTTTCTCCCTCGTTTTATGGGGTATAGCACATACCGCGCTCTTTCCGCTCGGGCAAATCAGGGTGATGAAAGCGGCCCGGGGCGGAAAGGCACTTGCCGGCACGCTTAATATTTCGGCCTGTAACAGCGGCATTGCGCTGGGGGCTATTCTGGGCGGCTGGGCAATAGATCTTGGGGGGATCGGTGCTGCGATTACCGGTGCGAGTCTCCTGATGTTCTTATGTGCAGCAGCATATCCTTGGATTAGACGTCTTGATGCCGGCTGAGTAATGGGTGAGACGCGCGCTGTACTGTCGTTGTGAGCGGAACTGGCTTTCATCTGGTGATGATTAAAAAAGGGAAAGAGAATGGATCAATATGTTCAGGAAGGCTTTAAAGCCTCAGAAGGTTCTTCATGGTCATACGATGCGCAGACAGGCTCACTGTCTGTATCGGCCCTGCCGGAAAGCGATATTTATATCGATCCCTCGTGCAGTAATCCGGACTCAATGATCAAGGCAAGGCATGATGCTGTGACGATGATGACCCCCTGCCCGCAGGGCGACTTTCAGTTTAGCGCTACCGTAGAAGTGGACTTCAGGGATACGTTCGATGCCGGTGTGTTACTTCTGCGCGCGAATGAAAAAACCTGGGCAAAATTGTGTTATGAAATTTCACCTGATGGTGAACCCATGGTGGTTTCTGTGGTGAACAAGGGAGCTACATCTGATGATGCTAACGCATTTGTTGTTACCGCTCCCCGGGTTTCCCTCCGTATTTCACGACGTGACAATATCTACGCATTTCATGCCTCGCTGGAATCAGGAAAGTGGATATTTATCCGCGCATTTTCATTTGATGATGCACTCGATAATGATTCAGAAGAGATGACGGTAGGTTTTGAAGCTCAGTCACCCAACGGCAGGGGATGTCTGGTTAAATTTGAAGATATTTCATTTTCCAGGAGCACACTGAACCTGCTGCGTGACGGGAATTAATTGACCACATATTGTATCAGGCAGGTTAGTAAACTGCCTGATACAAACGGAAACAGCATACGCTTAGCGGTTCATCAAAAAACAAGATCCTTGGCTTCAATCATTTTCGTTGCAGGCATGCCATTTCTTAAATAGTCGTTCGAGATTAACCAGCGATGCAGTTTTATTATTTCTGGATCTATTCACTCCAGATCCTGCGGTTTGAAAGACCAGAAGGTCCAGCTTTTGAATTCTCATATGCGGCGATCTTTTTGCTGTAGTACAGAGGAGCACATTCTGAACACGCAAGCCACTTCATGAGGAAGAGGTCCGGGATAATCATTTTGAATAGCATGGCGCTCAGGCGGTGCGAATTTCATTGGCTGAATATGTATAAAAATGTCCGGGTAAAAATATTGCAACCCAGGTTTTAACTTACCGCTAAGTACCTAGGTTTCTCATCTGTAATTTTCAATATCGCGCTGGTAAACATTATTTGAATGTTTAAATTTTAGATCTGAAATATAAAGCACACGGTTCCATCAGAGATGCTGCATCCTGAGGATTGTCACTCCCGGAGGAATGAAAATGGGGGTAAGCATCTTAAGGTAATTATTAAAATGTCAGGTCAAGTGGTTATTAATTGCCCGGGGTACAGTGGCTCCGGGAAAATGCGCGAGTTACGCGGCTTTCTGAGCTGGCTGTGTGTTGTGTTAAAGGGGTTGTGAAGAGAAATAATTTATATGCCTTTGAGTACATGAATTTTCTTGTAAAAAAAGGCAGATCGATAACTGAATTTAAGAGGTGGCCAGTGAGGGAAATTATTTTAGAACTGAGTGAGGAAGACAGCCGGAACTACAGGGAATGGCTGCTTATGCGGGAGGACTGGTATTTCCCGTTCCCTGAACGCTACAGCGATTTAACGTTTTCAGGTTGTAAAATCACATCCGGACAATCCGAAGCGATCCCTCTTTTTACCCGTAACATTCTCCCGCTCACAGCTTATCTGCTAAAAAAAAATCCCACCCCAGAACTGCATCGCTGTGCAGTTATTCTCATGATGAAGTCCTGTTATGCTGCTTTCAGAAATGCGCCCCCCGTGATCCACTCCGGACGCCTGAAGACATTTCTGAACGTGATGGCAGATATTTACAGTTTTGCGTATGCCCGTGGAATGAAGATAGATGACCAGAACTGTCTTCATGTTTTTAAAATTAAAAGCTGGGATGAAGCGCCAGAGATAAGTAAGCATGTCGCGGACATTACCGATTTCATCAGTTCAGCCCGAACTGGAAATCTGCTCCATGCCTTACCCCAGGCGCTGCATTTACTCGGCAGGATTAATGCAACAGAATTGACAACGGTTATATCAGGTAAATATCTGACTGAATTGTTGCCGGTAGTTTCTGTTTCAATGAAATACTGCCCTGAAGATTATGACGATACAACATCACATTTACATCAGTCCAGATATGCAGAGCATCAGTTCAAAAGCGGGGAGATAACTATAAGTGTAACGGCAATAACATTTCCCTTAAATCCGTTCAGTGAGGTTTATCAGGCCATTGATACAGAAGTCTGTATCACACACTATGGCAGCGGATTTTACTTCGGGTGGCCCGTTTTACGTGAGCTTGTGACGGCAGCCGCCTTTTTATGTGCGGAAACAAAAGTAAATCACAACAGCAATTACAGGGGAAAGGAAGTATTCACGAATTTCAATGCTGAAGGTAAAAACTTTAATTTAACCATAGCATCATTCACTATTCAGATGGACATAATTACTTTCAGACAGTTCATATCCGGATTAAATTCATTTTTCGAAATGACGGAGTTAAAAATTATTCTGGAACAGGTCAGTCATCACCTCGGTAATTACTGACCAGGCCGTTTGCATGGCAGATGTGCCCTTCAGTTTTTTCCCTTCAGGCCAGAGAAGCGCATGTTCTTTCCGCTGGCCCGTTTTTCCTGATAATGAGGGTATAAAAGCTAAACGGCGTAAAGCCTTTCCGGCTTCCCTTACCAGCCTATTTAACCCAGTCTTCCAGTGCCAGGCCCGGCACCCGCTCAAACTCCCGCACATTATTTGTCACCAGCACGGCGCAGGCGGCGATGGCGTGCCCGGCAATCGCCGTGTCGTTCGGGTCGATCGGCGTCCCGGCCATGCGCAGCGCGACCTTAATCTCCGTGGTCGCATCCACCGCGGCGCGGTCCCAGGGCAGGATGGCATCGAGGCGTGCGGCGAAGGCGTCAGCCAGATTCTGCGTGCCGGGACCGGACTCCTTCGCTGCCTGTGACAGCTCGGCCCAGGTGATGGCCGAGACCACGATGCGGTGACCGCGCAGCACCGCCTGCTCCAGGCGCTTCAGCACGGCTTCCGGCTGCTCGCGCATGATGAACGAGCAGATGTTGGTGTCGAGCATATAGATCCTGTTCACAGGTTAACCCGTCCTTCGTCGCTGACAACATCCTCGCGCTCTGCCATAAAGTCCGGGTCGGCTTTTTCGAGCTGCGCGAACGAACCCCAGGTCGGCCGGACGGGACGCAGGATGATGCTGTCCCCTTCCCGGATGATCTCCAGCTCGCTCACCCCCTCAAAATCCATATCGCGGGGCAGGCGGATGGCGCGGTTGTTGCCGTTTTTAAAAATGGATACGGTTCTCATGATTCTCTCCCGGGTAAAAGTGGATCTGTGGTGCATATCCGGAATGGGGTGCATTGCACCGGGTGTGTGCATATGTTGAGTATAGGCAGATGTCATGCATATGTATAGGGGCTATATATGCAGATGGTCAGGATATGCGTATGCATTGCCTATGCAGATGCCGGGCATATGGATATGTTCAGCCTATACGGGCTTCTCACTTTTTCCGCGAAGATCCGAAAAATACCAAAGCCGGAAATAACATGCTCGGTTGCTAGCGAGGGGACTGGAGTGCGGAACGATCGTTAACTGCATGAGCTCTGGCTTTCCTTAGATTTGGTTATAAAAGTCTGGATGTGCATTGTTGTTAGTTCCGGGAATAGGAGCTCTGCTTTTCCCTCTTTCAAATGTGGAAATGATTTACCTCAAACCGGAACGGTGTTTATAATCAGCTGTCGTCACCTCGGGTGTTCCCCTCTGCGCTTTTTACCGCCTGTAAATGGTTACAGGGACTTCCGGCAGTAGCCGGACTGTAAAAGGAAAACCCGCCATGAAACCGAAAATTGTACCCGTTGTACGGTATACACGTTTTCGTTTCGGGCGCGTGGAGCATGTGCGTAATCACATGCGCTCGCTCCCGACGCGTTAAGTGAACGGTGCCCGCAGGTGACGATACTTTCTGTTTACGCCTCTGTTTCCGGCGGTTCTTCGGATTCCCCCATCATGGCAACATAGTGTTCAAGGTCATCAGTGTGAATAAACACTTTTCTGAACATGTTCAGATAGCGATCCTTATCGATGATGCCGGTGGAGAAAAGATTTCTGCCGTCCGAATGCGAGTGGCGGTTGATGGCCCGGTAAAATGAATCGTATTCTCCGGCATCGCTGTGTTCCGTAGCCAGAGACTCCAGGGCCTCCTTAAGCTTTTCATTTTTGCAGGCAAAGCTGAAATAATACTCCAGAATATTCCTCATCGTATTGAACAACACCACGGGCTGGGTTTTCGCATCCCTGACATCTTTCAGGGTCTGCCATAACGCCTGATATTCATTGAGCATTTCGTGCATGGAAAGCGTTTCGCAGGAACTGTAATCCGACTTGATGATGCGAAACAGCGACCAGTTTGCTGGCGCATTCCTGCCATCCTGCAGGCGGCCGCTGTTCAGCAGCATCTCCTGGAAGAAAAACATATTATGCGTCAGTATAACCACATGTCTCGCTGCAGCGGCCTTAATTATCTTTCGCTTAATGAGCGCTGCAACTTCATAGATATAGTTATGTGACAGGCTGGAAATCGGGTCATCAATCACAATGAGTTTATTTTCCGGATGGATAGTTTCCGGGGTAAGACTGCCCGAACACGATTCGATGAAATAGAGAAAAGCAACCATTGTTTTCTCACCCTCACTGAGGGATTTGAAGACTTCCGACTTTTCTGGCTCGCTTCCCCGGCGAAGACGGTACAGTTTCATCTCAGCATCATGGCAGATGATTTCAAAGCCGGTGATCCCCAGCAGCCTGAGATTCGCATTGATACTGTTAATTGTTGGCTGGATGTCGGAGAGCTGTCCGGTCAGCCTGTTCGTCTCATCATCCAGTGTTTTCTTACTCGCAGCCAGGGCGCCGACTTCACGCAATCTGGTTTCGATTTCGTTCTGCAGTTCGCCAAGCTGCCGGTCACGCCCGGCAAAGAACTCCTCACAAATTCCCCTGAGGTGCGCCATAACTTCCGCATACAGGTTCTGTTTTTCCTGACCGAAGTTTTCAGCAAGACGGTTGTTTTCCCGTACCCGAATATTGAAAACGTCCACTTCCTTCTGGAGCTGCACCAGGGGATCTTGGACGTTCTCGGGTTGTACCTGCAGGGAAGGCTCTTTAATTTTAGTAAGGAGCTGCTGTAACAGGATCCGGAAGCCTTTATTGACCGTTTTCACCAGGCTTAAAATCTGACTGTCCTCATCAACGAAAGCATGGGTCGTAACACGGCGTTCAAATTCGGCCAGGGCATCACAGTCCTGAGCAAGTCGTTCTGCGGCCTGGCTAAGCGCCCCGAGAGACGTCTGGTATGACTCATCAAACATCTGAATCAGTTCGCGCGAAAAGGCCGTTACATCCAGAGACTGCTGGCAGAACGGGCAGATATCGTCATGTATATACTGCTGTCCCTGGCGCACCCAGTCAGCATTACCGATCTTCTGAATGAGAGCAGAGAATTGCGTACTGCTTGCAGGCATCACGGGTTCCTGCATCAGTATCAGGGTGTCTTCCGTTAAAACAGTTGTCGTGGGAATATGAATTTCGGCGACAAGCGTTCCTTCGCTCTGACTTAACATCCGCCATTTATCCGCCAGCGCCTCAGCCGTGGTGCTAACCTCCGACAGCGGTGTTGCCACCATACGTTCGTAAAACGATCGTTTAATTTTAGCGCCATCCAGGAAATCGCTGAGGATTTTCCTATCATTGACTGTCCGGTTGAAAATATCTCTGGCACAGCGGTCAGTGACCGTTTCCTTCATCCCTTCCTTCTCGGCGATCTCCTCATTCAGCTTATCTGTCCGGGCACTCAGTTTTGCGCTTTCTTTATTATTACTGTTTATTTTGTCCTGGCTTTCCTGATTGGCCTCGCTGAGGGTGAAGATCCCGGGCTGATAGTCAGAACGGGTGAACTTACTGTCAATGTATTCCTGATTAAAGACCTGAAAGTGGCTGACGTGCGGGCTCTCAAAAGCGCAGTGCCGGTATTTATCCGCCTGCCGGTCATAGAAATAGCCTGATACCGTGGATTTTCCTGAGCCGTTCTGGCCATAGATGAGTGTCACCTTACTGCTGAGATCAAAGCAGATATCCCTGTCAGGCGCGTAGCTTCTGACGCCCCGGATCCTGAGTTGAGCCATTATTTTTCTCCTTGTCCCTGAGTTTGCCCAGTCTTTCCATCGTAGCCCACTTTGCATTCGGGTTATGCCATCCCGATCAGATTTATCCGAACCACTCTTGCGTTCCAAATCTGACATGACCGGAAATGATGACCATCGTGATTTAATTGAAGTGAAATTGCTTTAATGGCAATAATAAAATTCTTTTGTGCTTTCTGGTCATTAATGTCCTTAGAGCAATAATAATAATTAATTACTGTCTAATATGCACCAGTGCGCTTCATCCCCAATGAAGATCCGAAAACCCAGAAAGTCGGATCTGGATTGAGTAACCGTATGGAAGGGTGATGGAGAAACGGCATGAGGGAGTCAAAGCAAAAGGCAGATCGGAACGGAAGGTCAGCTTTGAGCGAAAAGCGGACGTAATACTTATGTCTGATTTGATAGCAGTAAGCGACGCTTTTTTTGCGGCTGCACACACAGCCGCAACAGATTTATTTAAAACCGAATCCGCGATCTTCAAGCGTAGCGCGAAGGTTCTGGCGTCCGTCCATATAGTCCATGCTTGTTGCTGAGCTTTGTACGGCCTGTTTCCAGGTTTTGTCTTTCATTCCCAGTCCTTCACGAAACGCATGGAACGCTTCTTCATAGCTTTTAACATGTGCGTCAAAGTCAGATGCGTTGTAGCGGTTATGGTGAGCGACCACGCTCTGAGGCAGGCGTGGGCGAATACTTGCGTTGCTTTTCGGATCGGGCCATCCGACAACCAGTCCGCATACAACGTAGCTGTGCGGGGGCAGTTGAATAAGTTCGGCTAGTTCTTTTGCCTTGTTTCGTGTAGCCCCGATATAAACGGTTCCCAGTCCGATTGATTCGGCCGCCACAGTAGCGTTCTGCGAGGCAAGCGAGGCATCCACAGTCGCCATAACAAATGAGTCGAGATATTCATGCACACCCGGATTCAGACCATCCGCCACGGTCATATCATGATTACGCGACAGGTCAGCCACCCATAAAAGTATCGCAGGCGCTTCTTCAATGTAGCCATTAGCCAGACCGCTATCCCCAGCGGACAGCTTTCTTACCTGTGCCTTAAGCTCAGGATCGGTAACCGCTACTACGCTCCATTGCTGTAGATTTGAGGATGTTGAGGCAGACTGTGCGGCTGCCACCAGAGTTTCAAACCAGTATTCAGGCAGAGGTTGCGGCGAAAAGCTTCTGACTGAACGGTGGCAGAGTAACCCTTCTATCTGTTTGTTCCAGATAATATTTTCAGGCCTGTCTTTCTCGCCATAGCGTGCCGCTATCAGCTGTTCTTTCTGAAAATCGTCAGTCATAAATTTTCTCCCCGTAAATTGTAATGATCGTTCAAAAATAGGTTAAATAAAAAGGCCTTCTGGCCTTTTACTGAATACTGCCGATAAGCGCTTCAATCGCATGCTGTTGATATTCAGGTTCATGCACGATCCTGCCAAACACCCGGAAGCCAAAGTAGGCACACATGAATGCTTTCGCCATCGACTGAGCCTGACGGCCCCTTTCAAACTCTCCGGTCGTAATACCGGCAGAAAAAAGCGCAACAAACATCCCTTCAAGTTCTTTGATATAGCTGCGACTCAGGCCTTCAACGGTTTTATCTTTAGCCGCTCTTTCGAGAGGAGAAAATATCGCCATACAGCCATTACGCTCAATGTCGCTGAAATCAAGCTCAATGCCTTTTTCAAGCAGAATTCGGAGTCGATCTTTCACGCTTCCGGGCTGGCGGAAAACTTCCTCGTGAAACTCAATGCTGGAGCGGTGATAGCGTCGCAGGGCTTCATGATAAAGATTTTCTTTACTGCCGAAAGCAGCATACAGGCTGCCACGGCCCAGACCTGTGCTGTCAACGAGTTCCTGCGCCGAAGTCGCTTCAAAACCGTTACGCCAGAATGCATCCATGGCTGCCTGTATTACCAGCTGGTCATCAAATTCTCTTGGTCTGCCTGCCATCGCTTACTCCTGCCTCAGAACTGTTATCACCCTAACAATTATGGAACGGTCAGTCAATAATTAGTAGTATCGTTAAAAGCAGGCAGACGATAACGTCAGCACATTAATTTTTTAACGCGAATTATTCAGGATTTCTGCCTGGCTGGCCTCAATTATTGAAACAAGTTCCTGCAGTTTCACTGCCACAACGCGTCCCAGAGGCGTCAGTGAGTATTCGACATGCGGGGGTATGGTGTCATATGAGTACCGTTTAATCATCCCATCACTCTCAAGAGACTGTAGAGTCTGGGCCAGCATTCTTTCACTTACCCCTTCAATACGCCGTCTTAAGCTGCTGAAACGATGGGTCTCAGATAGCAGGGCGACCATTATCAAAACGCCCCAGCGGCTGCTCAGGTGTTGAAGTACCTGCCTTGACGGGCATCCTGCAGCCATCACATTGCAGGTGATAGCAGGCATCTCTGACGCTGAAGCATTGTCACGAACCTGATCTTTAATCAATGTCATTTAACACTAACCTTTTTGTAAGTACTTACTAAAATAATCTATATCGGTATAGTACCTTTTCAGTTTAAACGTGAGCAACTTTTACCTGATACGGAGAATAAAATGACGATTGCAATCACTGGTGCAACAGGCCATCTTGGCCAGTTAGTTATTGAAAAACTTAAACAAAAAGTTGACGCTTCTGAAATTGTCGCTCTGGTAAGAACCCCTGCGAAAGCAGCTGGC
Source organism: Enterobacter hormaechei subsp. hoffmannii (assembly GCF_001729745.1). GTDB lineage: Bacteria > Pseudomonadota > Gammaproteobacteria > Enterobacterales > Enterobacteriaceae > Enterobacter > Enterobacter intestinihominis. Next base: position 28,103 of record NZ_CP017187.1, on the reverse strand, counting down.
CTGGGTGTAGCTACACGCGAAGCTGATTACACTCGCCAGGATACGCTGGATGTAGCATTGAAAGGAGTTGATACCCTGCTGCTTATCTCCGGCAATGAAATCGGGCAACGTGCGGTGCAGCACGAAAATGTAATCCGTGCTGCTGTAAAAAATGGTGTAAAGCGCATCGTGTATACGAGCTTGCTGCATGCTGACAAGTCACCACTCAACCTGGCACCAGAACACGTCCAGACAGAACAGGCTCTCAAAAACTCGGGGCTGGACTATACAATCCTGCGTAACGGCTGGTATTCAGAAAACTACACGGGTTCTATTGCACCTGCGCTGGGCCTTGGCGCTTTTTATGGCAGTGCTGGCGAAGGTAAAATTTCCTCCGCGCCTCGTGAGGATTACGCAGAAGCCGCTGTAGTGGCGCTGACCGGGCAAGGCCACGAAGGCAAAACCTATGAGCTGGCCGGAGATGAATTCTATACGCTGACTGATTTAGCTGCGGAAATTACGGCTCAGAGCGGCAAAGATATTCCTTACCGTAATATCCCGGAAGCAGATTACGCGGCGGCACTAAAAAATGCAGGCCTGCCTGATGGATTTGCTGAGGCGATTGCGTCATGGGATACGGGTGCCTCTCAGAACGCGTTGTTTGATGACAGCCATGTTCTGTCAAAACTGATTGGCAGAAAAACTACGCCTATCGCAGTAAGCGTTCAGAAAGCGCTTGCCTGACAATGTTGCCCCGTCACTTCGGGGCACCTTTCATCGACAGTCAAAGTCAATTAACTAAGTCTTTTCTTCCAGAATTTTTGAATCTGGATGCCGGTAAAAAATGAGGTTAAAAATGAACCTGAAGCATGACAAAGCTGAGAATGTCATCAGTGATTATATCGAGTCAATTATCCGATGCGATTACGAATTAGCGCGCTCTATATGGAAGGCTGGCGATGACGTCAGTTTCATTCATCCCCGCGGACATGAAAAAGGCTGGGATGAGATTGAGCAAAACTTTTATCGCATGACAATGGATGAAATGTTTTCCAGCCGTTTACTGAAAACCGTAGGTGCGCCTGACATCCGTTACTATGGTGAAAATACGGCCGTAGTAGAGTTTTACTGGGACTTTGTTGCAACCTTTCGTGATAGCGGCGATGAGCTTCATACTACTGGGCGCGAAAGCCAGGTGCTGTTAAAAGGCCCTGACGGAAACTGGAAAATTGCACAGGTTCATTATTCTGGCCCGGCGGTAACAGGCGAAGGTGAAGGATTCTGATGCTGATACAGGGGGGGAAGCTTATCAGGCGTGAACATCATTCCAAGACATTCCCCCCTGAACTGCGCAATATTTTAAAGGGCATGCGTTTTTGCTGTTCAAAACGTTGCCGGCTACATCCAGGGCTCCAGCCCACAGATGAAGATAATCATTCACCTTTAAAGCGGCCGGGACGTCATAGGCATGATTACCCAGCCTCCATACCGCCCGTGCCCCTGACCTGGCCCCTACCGGTTGATACCCAGCAGCCATAGCAACGCCAGCTTTTGGCACAAAGCGGACATTAGGGCGGCCACAATGTAAAAGGGGAGGACGGACGTTCAGAGGGAAACTGATGCTTACCGCTTCGTCGTTGATGCGCCGTCAGGATAACTTGTCTTTTATCGGCAATAATCAGTGTCTTTTACTTCCCAAAAGACAATAATTCTTAAATCACAATAATCATTGTGAATTATTGCAATAAATGCATTAATCTTTTCCCTCTTTTGCTTAGATCCTAAAAAAGTAAAGTCGGAACCTGCGCTAATCCTTGCTGGCTTATGTCAGAACAGCGAATGGAAGAAGGTCGAATCCCACCTACAGACGTTGCATGATCTGTTGACTAAGTGGATCAGAACTGGCGATGAGAATCCTCCTTCTGAATATCAAAGCCAGGATTACAAATGAATAAGTTTGAGCTGATGCAAAAGCAGGAGAAAATTCATAGGGAATCTGGAACTATAGCTATATGCCATTTGATGTTGTATAGGCCGATCAGTTTTTCTGACTGATCGCAAATGTTAAACACAATTCGTGCCCCCGGAAATAGTCGTCATTTCCAGTATTTTGGTCAACCATACTCGGAGCGGATTATCATTACTTTTCCGATGCCAGGCGACAGTAACATCAAACGGGACCATTTTTTCTGGCATCTCCAGTTTACAGTAATTTCCCTGCGCTCCTATCGCTGATGGAATGAAAGCAATGGCGTCATTCGCAGTGAAAAAAGCGCCGAGCGTCGTATAACACGGTAACGTAGCGATGACATTATTTTTCATTCCGGCTTTGTTAAAAAAATCATCAACCAGATTTTCAATATTACCGGCACTCGGAGCAAATTTAACGGCAGGAATGTCTGAAAAGGACATTTTCATTTCAAGTTTTCCCGGAATAGCTGAGCCGTGTCTGACCACACAGCAGTACTCTTCACGCCGGATGTTTTTGCGTATCAGTCCGGGATCAATATGATTCGAAAAACCCAGTACCAGATCGACATCGCCGGAATTAAGACTTTCAACGTGGTGCCTGGAATTGAAGTCTTTGATTTCAACGCTGGCCCGCGGTGCCTGCATATGTAGTGTCTTCAGTAAGGATGGAATGATAGTAAGTTGAGCATATTCGTTTGCCATTATGCATATGCTGAAGTCCTGAATGTTCGGATTAAATACCTGGGGTGAACGAAGCTGGCTAACCTCATCCAGGATTTTTTCTACTTTAGGCACCAGAGAAAGGGCATAGTCGGTCGCCTCCAGTCCTGCATTCCTGCGTAGAAACAGCTCGGTTCCGAAATAAGTTCTGAGTCTTTTAAGATATGCACTGACCGCCTGCTGAGAGATATCCAGCTTTGAAGCCACCCTTGAGGCATTGAGTTCTTTAACCAGCAGTAGAAATACACGCATGTGTTTGATATCAATGAAATCCAATTCTAGTTGTACCTCATACAATTACCTATTTATTTAAATTGTATCACACCTCGTATATGATTTCTCCCGTATTTCATAAACATATCCGAGGCAAATAATGAAAACTGTAATTCTGATTGGTGCTCAGGGGAAGATGGGTAAAGCGGCGCTGACCGGTTTGGGGGATCACAAAGTTATCACCGCCAGTCGCTCAGGAAAAGGTACGGACTATCAGGTAGATATTACCAGCCATGAATCTCTGAGAGCTCTTTTCAAAAGCGTCGGCGCATTTGATGCTGTTGTTAACGCAGTTGGTCACTGCGAGTATGCCAGTTTTGTCGATATGACGGCTGAGCAGTGGGAGCTTACTGTCCAGAGCAAAATGCTGGGTCAGATCAATGTTGTTAAAATTGGCCTTGAGTACATCAACGACCGCGGCTCATTCACTTTAATTTCCGGCATTCATAATGTGAAACCTATCCCCGGCTCTATTGCTGACGCAACAACCAGCGGTGCTATCGACACATTTGTACAGTGTGTGGCTAACGAACTGCCCCGCGGGATCCGTATCAATGTAGTGAACCCAACCGTACTGGAAGAAGCCTGGGATGTTTACGGCCCTATGCTCCCAGGGTTCCAGCCAGTTCCGGGCAAACTGGTCGGAAAAGCGTTCCAGCGTTCTGTTGACGGATTTATCAACGGTAAAGTTCTCTTTGTCGATGCCTAACTGCCAGTCAGTCTGTTATTCAGCGTAACTGCTATAGCCTGAGGAGGAGCATAGCTCCGGACTCAGGCTATATGCGTTGAAAACTAAATGAATTTATGGGTGATGCTCACGACGGTTTTCAGTACGCAGCTTCAGTGCTTCTTTCCCTTTTTTGTAGCGCTCCCGCGAAAATACTGAGCAGGAAAGCGAAGAAAACGACCGCACCGGCAAGCCAAGTGGTATGCAGGAGACCGAAATGCATTACGACCAGGCCACCTATCCAGGTTCCGCCGGCGATACCGATATTGAAGGCCGATATATTCAGCCCTGATGCCACATCCACAGCTTCAGGAACGAATTTCTCAGCCTCCCTGACAGCCAGATATTGCAGTACAGGGACGTTTGCAAATGCGGCAGCACCCCAGACAAATGTAGTGACCAGCATCAGCCATGAATTAGATGCTGTCAGATATAAAGCGAACAACACCAGGGACAGTAATAAAAATATAATTTTCAGGGCATTAATAGGGCCGTGTTTGTCAGAGATCCGTCCGCCATACAGATTACCCAGTGCAGCTGCAAAACCGTATACCAGCATGACACCGCTTACAGCAGCGGGTGAAAATCCGGATATTTCCTCAAGAGTAGAGGCAAGGTAGGTAAACGTTATAAACGATCCCCCGTACCCGACCGCTGTCAGGGAATATGCCAGTATCAGTTGGGGGGTTGTCAGAACCCTGAGTAGAAATCTTACTGGCGCGGGTTCAGATTTTTTTATGCCGCGAGGGATCAGTAACAAGCTGCCTGCAAAGGCGATCATCCCGAGAACAGACACTGACAAAAATGTGGCTCTCCAGCCAAGGTGCTGAGCGATGAAAGTCCCCAGGGGAACACCGGTGACCAGAGCAACGGTCAGCCCGGCGAACATGATAGCTATTGCACTCGTGGCTTTATCTTTTGGAACAAGGCTGGCAGCGATGGTTGAAGCAATGGAATAGAACACGCCGTGTGCCATGCCGGTGATGATCCTCGCCACAATCAGCGAAACGAACCCGGGAGCTTGCCAGGCATACAAATTGCTAAGAGTAAAAACGACCATCAGGCACAGAAGAAGCGTTTTGCGGGACATTTTTCCTGTGGCTGCAGTTAAAAGAGGTGCACCTACTGCCACCCCCAGCGCATAGAGACTGACAAGCAGACCCGCTGACGGTACTGAAACTGATAAATCAGCTGAAATGATGGGAATGATTCCAACAAGGACAAATTCAGCTGTCCCGATAGCATAAGCGCTGATTGTCAAAGCGAAGAGTGCTATTGGCATAAAAATCCTTAATCGATAAATGTAAGGATTAATACTGAAATATCTCTGTGAATAAGAACAGATTTATGCCGTTAAAACACTTTTGACTTCAAGGCAAAGATGAAAACAACTTTAGCAGAAATGCAGATATTTATTGCTGTTATAGAAACAGGGACATTATCACGAGCTGCGTATGAGCTGGATCTTACCGTATCAGCTGTTAGCAGAGCGCTTCGACGACTGGAGGAGAAATTAGATACCGTACTGGTCAGACGCTCAACGCGGAGACTGGAATCCACTGAAGAAGGAAGGACATTCCTGGAATATGCCAAACAAATCATTGCTTCAGTAGAGGATGCAGAAGAACATGTCACCATGAAACGTCGTCATCCATCCGGGAAGATTCGGATCATTGCGTCCACGTCTCTTGTACTGCACGTCATTACACCGGTTCTGCATCGATATCAGAAATGCTATCCTGAGATAGAAATTGAAATAATTTCAAATGACAATGTTTATGATTTGCTTGAACACAGAAGTGATGTTGCTGTTTGCATCGGAAAACTCAAAGACTCCGGCTTACATGCGAAGATACTTGGGCTGTGCCAGATGATGTTTGTTGCCTCTCCGCGATACATTGCAGAGCATGGTATGCCTCATCGAGTTGATGCATTAAAAAGCCACAGGCTGATAGGTTACAAACAAAACTCCTTAATGAATGACTGGCCTCTGGATACGGGCGAAGAACACTATTATAAAATTCAGCCATCCATTGTCGCTTCAAACAGTGAGATTATAAGACAGCTGGCCATTCACTCGTCGGGTATTGCTTGCCTGCCAGAACCGTATGTAAAAAATGATATTACAAAGGGTGATCTTGTCAATCTTAATATAAAAGAGAAACTGCGTGTCCGCGAACCACTCAATGCGGTTTATTATAAAAACATTGTTCTTCCATCAAGAACCTCATCATTTGTAGAGTTCCTCGCGGAAAGTTTAGTGTTGCCCTCGGAATAAAAAATTATCCCATATCATTATAAATAAAAGAAAGTGTTACCGGTAAATGTTGGACTGTAATCAACGACACCGGAAAGGGATCAGGGTTTCCCCGTTCGTAGTAATGACATCCCGAAACCAGTAAAAACTATCCTTTGGATATCTTGCATAATCGCCATCACCGCTGTCATCATGGTCAACGTAGATAAAGCCGTAACGCTTATCTAACTCTGCGGTGGCGTTACTGACCAGATCGATGGGGGCCCATGCTGTAAAGCCCATAACTTCGACGCCATCCTCGATTGCTTCATAAACCTGATACAGGTGATTATTGATGTAATTAATACGGTAATCATCATTGACGGTCATATCCTCGTTAAGCTTGTCTCTGGCACCCAGTCCGTTTCCGGCAATGAACAGCGGCTTCTGATAGCGATCCCACAGCATGTTTAACAGGATGCGCATTCCCGTCGGGTCAATGGTCCAGCCCCACTCCGACACCGGCAGCAGCGGGTTTTGTATCATGCTCAGCACGTTACCCCGCGACTTTTCGATGGTGTCCTCGTCGGTTGTCGCACAGCCGCTGTTGTAATAGCTGAACGAGATGAAGTCCACGGTGTTGTTCTTCAGCTGCTCGCGGTCCTCCTCTGTAATATCCAGCACAATATTATTGTCACGGAAGAAGCGCAGCATGTACCCCGGGTAGGCTCCGCGGCACTGCACGTCGCCAAAGAACAGCCAGCCGCGGTTCTCATTCATCGTTTTCAGCACGTCATCCGGTTTGCAGGTCAGCGGGTAAAGCAGGCCCCCCAGGAGCATATTGCCGATTTTTGCATCCGGGATGATGTCATGGCACCGCCCCACGACGATGGCACTGGCGACCAGCTGATGGTGGATAGCCTGATAGATATCAGCCTGACTGCTGCCTTCAGGCAGGCCCACTCCGGTCAGCGGCGCGTGCAGGGACATGTTGATTTCGTTGAAGGTCAGCCACAGCTTGACCTTCTCTCTGTAGCGCCCGAAAACCGTGACGGCGTAGTCAGTGAAAAAACCAATCAGTCTGCGGTCAGCCCAGCCGTTATAGCGGGTCACCAGATTCCAGGGCATCTCATAGTGGGAGAGCGTCACCATCGGCGTAATTCCGTGCTGCAGAAGCTCGTCAAACAGCCTGTCGTAGTAGGCCAGACCGGCTTCATTCGGGGTCTGCTCATCACCCTGTGGATAGATGCGTGCCCAGGCGATGGAAACGCGCAGGCAGGTAAACCCCATCTCGCTGAAGAGTTTAATGTCCTCCGGGTAGCGGTGGTAAAAGTCGATGGCCACGTCCTTGATGCTGCTGACGCTCCCGTCACGTTCCACCACCTCGCCGAAGATACCTGCGGGCTGAACGTCCGAGGTGGACACCCCTTTGCCGTCCTTGTCCCATGCACCCTCGACCTGGTTTGCGGCAATTGCCCCGCCCCAGTAAAAATTATCCGGGAACACTGTTATTGTGAAGTGTTTATTCGCTGTATCTGACATTTTAGCTAACCTGTATACTAGGGCTGGAATAAACATATAATGCTTAAGGACGGTCCAATAGAGAGAAAATCGTTATGTATTATGAGAAGGCTTCATTTTGTCTGAATGGATTCATATAACAACTTAATATCCTGCACCTTCCTGTAAACCCTGCCATGATAAAAGGTTAATCGTATTTAATTTAAAATGCCTGAACGCAGAGTCATTTTTTCCAGTTCTGTCAGATCCTGATTATAATTTGTCGTTTATTCGATGTATCTGCATGAAAGGGAAATAGCGAATAAAAGAGTATCTATGGTCCCGCCCTGACGGAGCTGAAATGGAGCCAGACCGTTCTGTTCATATGAATCTGGTTATGAGAAATATTTAGATGGCGTGGTACCAAACATTGCCTTGAAAGCAGCAATAAAGCTTGAAGCAGACTCATAGCCTGACTCCAGCGCGACATTCATGACACTCTGGCCATAAGCCAGACGTTCCAGCGCAAACAGCATTCGATGTCTCTGTCTCCAGGCTCCGAAGGGAAGATTTGTCTCCTGAGCAAAAAGTCGTTCTATCGTTCTTCCGCTAGCTCCTGCTTCTCTGGCCAGGTCGTGCAGCGACCGTCGTGATCCCGGGTCGTGCTCCAGTAATTTTATTAAGTGGATGGCTCTGGGATCTTTCGGCTTGATCAGTTCCAGTGATGCGAGCTGTAAACCTGAAAGACTGCCTACCAACACCTCTGCCAGTCGGTGACTGTGACTATTTTCATCATAGGTCCACCCCATTTTTGCACACGCCATGATGAGCTCCCTGACCAGGTTGCTCACTTCAACCACGCAGCAGTGTTCAGGCTTATCCATGGAAAAAAAAGCGGGAGAAATATACAGAACAAAGGGCGAGGCTGGCTTCTTGGTTTCAACATAATGTTCAGTACCGGCATCAATCCAGAGTGCCCTGCTGGGTGGAAGAACCCACTCGCCGACATGTGTTTTGATGTGAATGACGCCCCGGGAGGAAAAAATTAACTGGTGGCGCGCATGAGTATGCTTTTCAAGAACATCAGCCCCCCATTGTTCTGGCTGACCTACCAGAGGCGAGATAGCGAAATCTGGATTCATAGTGTTTTGGCGTATATTAGACATAATTTGTCATCCTATCTGAATCATGACACGCATGCTACTGGTATTTTTTAGGTTGTTTTTACACCGTCGCACAGGGCGTATCAGATGAAAAGTAGTGAAGAAATGATATCAGGGAAAGGAAATGAGCTGGCTTATTCAGCAGACAATATTAAGTTCACAGAACTCACGGACGCAAAACTTGCCACCAGACTGGCATTCTTTATCGCTGGTTTTGGGCTCGCCTGTTGGGCTCCCCTGGTACCCTTCGCCCAAAGCCGTATGCAGGCGGAGCCCGCTCTTTTGGGTGCCGTATTGTTATGTCTGGGTCTGGGGGCATTAATAGGGATGCCTGCTGCCGGTGGCATTTCTGCTAAAGCCGGCAGCCGGATGGTCATCATCATGGGTGCTGTGGGTATTGTGGTTGCTTTACCCCTTCTTGCCCTGCTTTCCACCCCCCTGGGAATTGGTGCTGCACTTTTCTTATTTGGCCTTTCGATTGGTGCGACTGATGTAGCAGCCAACATTCACGGTTCTGAAGTTCAGGATCGGGCGGGTATGCCTTTAATGTCAGGATTTCATGGTTTTTACAGCGTTGGAGGGCTTGCCGGCGCTGTGGTTATGACTTTGCTGATTGCCACGGGATTACACGTTTTTGTGGCATCGATGATCGCAATATTTACGATACTGATATGCCTCTCAGTTATCAGAAACAAGTTCCTCAGAACAGTTACGGTTAACGACGCGCCATTATTTGTACTTCCTAAAGGTAAAGTGATTGTGGTAGGCCTTCTGGCAATGGTGATGTTCCTGGCAGAAGGTGCGATGCTTGACTGGGGTGCATTGCTCCTGATTCAGGAAAAAAGTTTACCGGCAAACATAGCAGGATCGGGGTATGTTGTCTTTGCGGTGGCGATGACATTAAGCCGCTTCGTCGGTGACAGGCTCGTCTCACTTGCAGGAGAGCGCTGGATACTGACTCTTGGTGTAATATTTACGGCAATTGGACTTTTGGTTATTTCACTGTCCTCATCCGTTGCCATTGTCTTTAGTGCGATTGCGATAGCGGGCTTTGCTGCCGGTAACGTGGTGCCTATTTTGTTCACGCGTGCAGGCAAACAGGATTCAATGGCCCCTTCTTTGGCTATCTCCGCTGCAAGCATGCTGGGATATCTGGGGGTGCTTATGGGGCCCGCAGCGGTCGGATTTATTGCACATTATACAGGACTGGCCAATGCGTTTTGTTTCCTGTCCGCCCTGGTCATGCTCTTTTCCCTGACCATCATCCCTATTTTCTCTGAAAAAAAAAATGTAGATCATTAAAAATTAATAGAATATATGAAAGGAATAGCTATGAACCATCTTTCACATGACAACATTAGCCTCTTACAGCCGTCAGAAGGCTCCGTTTGGAACATTGATACGCTATCCCGGAAGATAGCCGTTAGGGCATTGCCGTACAGTGATATTTTCATCGATCCGGGAAGGGGCACAAGCCAGGTAACGTCTGCAAGCCGGTGTAATGCAGCAACACTTTTACGTCCGGCTCCTGGCGGAGACTTTCAATTTCGTTCAACGGTAAAAGTCGAATTCGGTAACACCTTCGATGCCGGCGTGTTGCTTCTTTACGTTAACGAACGATCATGGGCGAAGTTGTGCTTTGAATATTCACCCGAACGTGAACCCATGGTTGTCTCTGTGGTGAACAACGGATATACCTCTGATGATGCCAATGCTTTTACCGTCAGTGGACAGGAAGTGCATTTACGGATCTCCCGCAAAGATAATGTATTTGCCTTCCATGCTTCGCTGGATGGTCAAAAATGGATATTTGTGCGCGCTTTTCCCCTTGATGTGCTGAACGACGCGGAACAGATTTTACACATAGGGTTCGAGGCACAAGCGCCTAACGCCTCCGGATGCGAAGTAGAATTCTCTGATTTCGCCCTCGTTTCAGGAAATGTTCCTGATTTCCGTAGCGGAAAATAGAGAACCGGATTTCAGAGTGAATGCAGGGCATACCGGTAAAAACATATCATGTGATCCCGCCACCTCACTTTTACCCTGCATGCTAATAGATCTGTATAAATAAAGCCTCATATCATATGAGGCTTTATTTTTTGCTATCTGTATATTTTACGACGATTGATATCGGTAATCCGCCATACTGCATTTCTGCTATTCATATGAACTCAGGCACGGTGTATAACATTTTTGAGGATACAATTAGATATCTGGAAACCCCAGTTATTTATACATTTCTCAGACGAATTTTTAGAAACTGGATTGTTACTGCGTTTGCAGGCAAAACCTACTTCAGACCAGTATTATCTGGGCGGAGTGGGTTTTTTTTTGCTTTTTGAAAGGTAAATGTCCCTATGAAATATCAGTCACTTGCTGAATTTATAATTAACCGGGTCGGCGGCCCGGAAAATATTAAAAGTTTGACCCATTGCGCAACAAGGCTTCGCTTTCAGTTAAGAAAATATGATGTTGTTCTGAAGGATGATTTGAGCAACCATCCAGAGATTATTATGGTGGTAGAAAGCGGGGGCCAACTCCAGGTGGTTGTGGGTAATAATGTTTCTGAAGTTTATAAGGCTATCGAAGCTACAGGCATTACGGATGAGACTGATCTAGCTGCAGGGAGCAGCGACGAGGCAGTCATAAAAGAAAATATCTTTAACAGGCTGATTAATGTGGTTTCGGGGATTTTTACCCCTTTTCTGGGGATCCTGGCCGCTTCCGGGATTATGAAGGGGCTGCTAGCCCTTGCTATCGTTTGCGGAATTACGACTGAGTCGAGCGGAACCTACAAAATACTGGCGGCAGCTGGTGATGCCCTGTTTTATTTCTTCCCTCTCGTGCTGGGTTACACTGCAGGCAAGCGTTTTGGCGGGTCGCCATTCCTGTCGATGGCGATTGGCGGCGCACTGATGCATCCGGCAATGATAGCGGCGTTCGACGCTCAGTTACAGCACGGCGCGTCAGTTGATGCCTTCCTCGGAATTCCCGTCACTTATATTAATTATGCCGGCTCGGTTATTCCGGTCATATTTGCTGCCTGGCTCAGTAGTGTGGTGGAGAAATTCTGTAATAAAATTCTCCCTTCAGCGGTCAAAAACCTCTTCACCCCTCTGATAGCGCTTCTCATCGTCGTTCCTGCTGCGTTCCTGCTTATTGGACCGCTCGCTACCGGCCTCAGCCACCTTATGGCAAATGCGTTTCTGGCCGCTTATGAGTTTGCGCCTGCTTTAGCGGGTACGATCATGGGGGGACTGTGGCAGGTCTGCGTCATGTTTGGTCTGCACTGGGGTCTTGTCCCCATCATGATCAACAACATCAGCGTGTTAGGCCATGATATTATGCAGCCATTACTGGTACCGGCCGTGGTAGGCCAGTTGGGCGCAGCGCTGGGTGTGTTCCTGAGAACCCAGGATCCAAAATTGAAAACTCTTTCGGGTTCGGCAGTCAGCGCGGCCATTTTTGGTATTACGGAACCTGCAGTATATGGTGTTAACCTCCCAAACCGACGGCCATTCATCTTCGGCTGCACGGCCGGAGCCATAGGCGGGACAATAGTCGGAGCATTCCACGGTAGTATCTATTCTTTCGGTCTGACCAGCTTCTTCACTCTCGCTCAGATGATCCCACCTACCGGTATGGATATGACCGTGTGGGGGGCCATAATCGGCACGGCCTTATCGCTCGTGCTTTCTACCTTACTGACCTATTTCTTCGGTTTACCGGCATCAAAAGAATCGCCAAGTGCTAACCCAGGTATCGCACCAGAAACAGCAGAGATCGTTATTCTCTCTCCGCTACAGGGGAAGGTTATTGATATTGCCGAAATCCGCGATCCGACCTTTGCCAGTGGCCTGCTGGGTAACGGAGTGGGGATTATTCCAACCTCCGGTAAAGTTATTGCGCCCTTTGACGGAGTTGTGTCGTCAATATTTAATTCCCGACATGCTATCAACCTGGTCAGTAATGATGGTGTGGAACTGCTGATCCACGTTGGGATCAATACCGTAAATCTGAAAGGTGAAGGTTTTACGGCACATGTAAAAACGGGTGATTCGGTAAAAGCCGGTGATCTGTTGATTGAATTTGATCTCGATTTTATTCAAAGCGCAGGATGTCTGCTGGACACGCCGGTATTAATCAATAACAGCGATGAATTCAGGGCAGTACATCTGGCAGATAAACAGACTGTTTCATATGACACGGTATTGATGACAACGATTAAGTGAGGAAGATTCATGAAAAAATTCCCGGATAATTTTTACTGGGGCGGGGCAATTGCCGCAAACCAGGTCGAGGGTGCATGGGACAAGGACGGCAAAGGGGTGTCCACCTCGGACGTTCAGCCCGCAGGTATCTTCGGCGAGGTGGTGGAACGTGACGGGAGCGTCAGCAGCATCAAGGACGTGGCCATCGACTTTTACCACCGCTACCCGGAGGACATTAAACTCTTCAGCGAGATGGGGTTTACCTGCCTGCGCGTTTCCATCGCCTGGGCACGCATCTATCCACAGGGTGATGAGCAGACCCCGAATGAAGCCGGTCTGGCCTACTACGACAGGCTGTTTGACGAGCTTCTGCAGCACGGAATTACGCCGATGGTGACGCTCTCCCACTATGAGATGCCCTGGAATCTGGTGACCCGCTATAACGGCTGGGCTGACCGCAGACTGATTGGTTTTTTCACTGACTACGCCGTCACGGTTTTCGGGCGCTACAGAGAGAAGGTCAAGCTGTGGCTGACCTTCAACGAAATCAACATGTCCCTGCACGCGCCGCTGACCGGAGTGGGCCTGCCTGAAGGCAGCAGTCAGGCTGATATCTATCAGGCTATCCACCATCAGCTGGTCGCCAGTGCCATCGTCGTGGGGCGGTGCCATGACATCATCCCGGATGCAAAAATCGGCAATATGCTCCTGGGGGGCCTGCTTTACCCGCTGACCTGCAAACCGGATGACGTGCTGAAAACGATGAATGAGAACCGCGGCTGGCTGTTCTTTGGCGACGTGCAGTGCCGCGGAGCCTACCCGGGGTACATGCTGCGCTTCTTCCGTGACAATAATATTGTGCTGGATATTACAGAGGAGGACCGCGAGCAGCTGAAGAACAACACCGTGGACTTCATCTCGTTCAGCTATTACAACAGCGGCTGTGCGACAACCGACGAGGACACCATCGAGAAGTCACGGGGTAACGTGCTGAGCATGATACAAAACCCGCTGCTGCCGGTGTCGGAGTGGGGCTGGACAATTGACCCGACGGGAATGCGCATTCTGTTAAACATGCTGTGGGATCGTTATCAGAAGCCGCTGTTCATTGTCGAAAACGGACTGGGTGCCAGAGATATTCTTCAAGACGACTTTACGGTTGACGACAACTACCGTATCGCTTATCTGAATAACCACCTGTACCAGGTCCGGGAAGCTATCGAAGATGGCGTGGATGTGATGGGATACACATCATGGGGCCCCATCGATCTGGTCAGTAACTCCACCGCGGAATTAGGTAAGCGTTACGGCTTTATCTACGTCAATCGCGATGATACGGGACGGGGCGATCTTAAGCGCTACAGAAAAGCGAGCTTCTACTGGTATGCCGATGTTATAAAAAGTAACGGTGAAACGCTGGTGCCAAATATCTGAATATCCGGATTTTGTCATACAGAAACGATGAAGTGAATACGACTTTTATCTATCGCTGAATGACTGTCTGGCCGCCGGATGGCGGCCAGACTTCGTTAATTCACCCAGGGTTAATTTATAACTTCATTATTTTTCATTTAAAAGAGAACGCAATTCGTGAATAGTGAATAGTGAATTATTGGTAGTCATCCTGACGGATAATTTTCGGCTGTACAGAGTACTTTCCGCTTTAATGCGAGATATAACCTGCCTGCAGTTATGCTTTAATCATTGCAGTCTGCCAGATAGCATTAAAGGCGCTGATCGAATACTTGTCATTATTGATAGCCATATCATTTTCCGGGGTGACTGGTCAGCGCTAAATGAAATTCGAACAGAAAGATCAGATGCCACCTTGATTTGGCTAACAGGAAAGGTTACTGGTCGGGTGTTCCCGAAAGGAATTCTAGGGAGTAGAACTGTTTCGATAAAACAGACATTAGCCTCGCTTCATGTGAGTTAAACCAGATACTGCAGTGTCCTGAGTCGCAAGGTGAGCGCGCCGAGGGTATATACCTGACGCATACAGAGAGTCGTGTGCTGCCATATTTTGTATCTGATTTACACATTAATGAGATTGCCCTGTTAATTGAAATACCAGTCAAAACGTTATATGCACATCGCCAGAATATTCTGAACAAAACGGGATTGAGACAGCCTTCTTTTTTACGGTTTGTCTATGAACGAAATAAAGGGCTACCGGGTATCCAGGAAGGATTCATGAGTAATGGGATTAGTGAGGCGGTCAGCTAAAACTTGTCATCGCGAGAGCGAATATTAGAATATTCATTTTGAGAGCCATTACTCTGTTTTCCTTATTGGTCTGTCGCTGGTTGGTGGTCCCCGCAGCAATTTTTACTTCGTGGCCATAACTGGCATACTTTTTCTCACTGCAGCAGATAAAGACTTATCATCATTCCCATACGCCACACCACACTGGCCGAGCAAAACCAGGTTTCTGCGGCAATGATAAGCAACGCCAAGATTGTCAGCGCAATGTCAAATCTGTTCAAAAATATTTACCCAATCTGAACTCTGCGATTATATTCATTACAGATTACCCCAGGATGGTTTTACTTTCTTAAATAACCATGAAACAAGGGTGATTTAATGCTTAACAAGCCATTAAGTGGTGATAGGGTATTTATGAAACCACCTACAGGATGAATAATGAAATTTAGAAAATCGGTGCTGGCTGCCGGAATTCTCGTGCCCGCACTCCTGATCACACTATTGTCATCAGGTATGGCTTATCGACAGCTGGACAGGGACACTGCCGTGACGGCGGGTATTCTGATGAGCCAGGTCGACCACATCACATCCATTGCCCTGCGCGCGAATCTGGTGACTGCCAGGCTTTCCACGCGGCCCTGTGAAAGCGTCCTGCAGCAGATGACGGAGAACGGGGCCCTGACGCCCTATATCCGCAGCACCGGACTTATCCGGGATGGTATATTAATCTGTTCATCCGTGACCGGTGCCAGGCAGCAAAGTGCCGATGATATTTTCGGTGTTACCGTTTCAGCCCCTCCGGGTCGGATGAAAGTCATCGCTACAGAAGGAACCAGCAGCGTGCCAGGCCATGCTGCAGTTATCTACGCATTCGGCGTCGGCAACCGGACCACGGCGTTCAGTGTGGTGGATGCACGGTATTTCGTGGACCTGATGGACTCCCTGGATGATGAGGATCATTCGGCTCAGCAGCTCCGCTTTAATGGCGGACCCATCATTTCCGGTCAGGAGAAAACCGCCCCCCGATCCAAAGTGTTCACCGCTGAGTTCAGCTCTGATGTGAGTCAGGCGCAGCTTCGGATCCTTACCCCGCCGCTGTCGCTTCGCCATTACATCCTGCGCAACCTGATTTTCCTCGGCCCCCTGTCTTTGCTTCTGACGTTAGCCATGCTGTACATGTGGCGCCTCTGGGATACCAGAAAGATGTCTCTGGCAGAAGAAATCAGGAAAGGGATGGCAGATGGCGAATTCAGCGTGCACTACCAGCCGTTCTGTGACACCGAAACTGGCATCTGCTCCGGCGCCGAAGCCCTGATGCGCTGGCAACGTCCCGACGGCAGGAGTATTTCACCGGAGGTATTTATCCGGGCCGCTGAAGAGGAAGGTCTGATTATCAGTCTGACGCAGCATTTGTTTGGCCTGATAGAAGAGGATGTCAGAGTCTGGCAGGTGAACGCCCCTTTCCATCTGGGTGTCAATATTGCTGCCCCTCACCTGGCGGACCGGTCGTTTACTGCTGATGTTCTGAGACTGCGGGTATCTCTGGACGCCGCATTTCGCCTGGTGCTGGAAATTACCGAGCGCAGCCTGGTTGAGGACACAGAGACGGCATCAGTGAAACTCAATGAGCTACGTCAGAAAGGCTGTCAGGTGGCCGTGGATGATTTTGGTACGGGCTACTGCTCACTGAGCCTGCTTCAGAGCCTGCCGGTGGATTACCTGAAAATAGACAAAATATTCATCGACAGCCTGACGTCAGCCGATGTGGACACACCGGTACTGGACACCATTGTCGGCCTCAGCAGGCGTCTGAACCTTACCACCATTGCGGAGGGCGTGACGGCAGCACATCAGGTTGACTGGCTGATTAAAAATCAGGTGCCGTACGTGCAGGGATATTATTATGGCAGGCCCATGCCTGCCGCCGATTTTTATCGATGGTACAGTCCGCTATGCATGCATAAGGCCCCGCCAGGGCCTTAGCGATCGGATTGTGAGTACCGGAATCCTGCAATGGCTTGCTCGACCTGGGCAACCAGTTCTGCATAATAGCCTGTCTTTTTGATATGCCTGATACGTATTTTAATCAGCTCTTCCTCCCCAGAATTTCGGTCAGGCTGGCCAGTTTCAGGGTACGGTACCCCCTCTTTACTGATTTGGTGCGATGATCCCGCAATTGTAAAAGCAACTTCAGAAAAGCCTCATCTTCCTGGATCTGAGAGGTCACCCATTCCCGTACGGCGTGCACTCCGCTAATGTCACACCATGCATGGATATACCTGTTCAGCAGGGTGAAATCCGGCAGTTTATCGGTGATGGCTGTACTGTTCAGCCTGAAACCAAGCGTGTCCCGAAACGTCTCTAATGTGTCCTGAGACATCCACTCTTCCTGTTCATCTTTCGATATGCCCCCGGCCATCCCGTGTTGCCACAGCAGGTGATGCACATATTCTGTCATCCAGTACCAGGCCCGGCCGTTCCGGGTCAGTTCTGTCAGGAAGACCAGGGTATCGTCTGCATTATCCTGTAACATCCGCCTGATGAGGCGGTCAGCCACGCTGTAGGTGTCCAGGTCATGCAACTCAAATCGCGGATCTTCCGCCTGGTAGCGCCTTAGCATTTCATCGCCGTAGTCCAGGAAGAATCGCAGCAAACCGCGGCATTCAGCGGGAGTGCGGGATGCGATATGTGGCTGGGTCAGCTGGGTCAGTATGTGCTCAAACCAGGTCCTGGAAGATAAATTTATGTTCTGGATATACCCCAGCAACAATTCGGCGAGTTCCTGCTGTTTTCCCGGATGACCTGCCACCGCGAAGATTTTGTCGAAAACCTCCGGTTGCAGGACGTTTTGCGGGGCCGAAAAGGCGAAATAGTATCGCCAGTACGTCAGGCTACCCAGCCGCCTTCCTGCGGTCAGCAAGGATTTTTCCTGTTCGTTTCCCGTCCTGAACAGCTGGATGGAAAGGTCCGTCACCCCGGTAGAGATCCCCGGAACCCACTGACTCAGCGCATCGATGGTATGCGCTGAGTCAGGAAAATATCGGGACAGGTGAGTCTGCAGGCTCCCGGTCATTACTTTCAGCTCTTCTTCACTGACATAGCCTTCGCCGGACTCCACCACTGCCCGTTCAGACAGGTATGCTTCCACCCAGTCATACAGGCCGACATTCGTGGTGCGGAGCAGTTGCAGAAAGCACAGATCCGGGAAATAAACATAGTCCCGCATGCTCGCATAGCGGAATTCCAGCGCATTAATGGCTATCCGGACCTCCCTGGGGGTTTTTAGTGCTGCACCATAAATGTCGGCGACGCTCGTCAGAGCGGCCCGCATAACTGGCTCTGCGGCTTGCCCGTTTACCGTTTCGTATAACCTGATGGCCTCTTCCCTGAATTGCCGGCGCAGCACAAAGGTTTCCGGACGCGGCAATCCGAAGGAGATCTGCACAATTTTCTGTAAATACAGGTCGCCATCAGGAATCCCCAGCCCCTGACTGATAGCCTGTGACAGGACAGCTTTGTCATAACAGAGCAGGTAGCGAAAACGGGGAAAATCGGCGACCGATTTCACCAGCCTGACCACCTCCACCGCCTGCGCCGGTTCAAGACGGTCAAGATCGTCCAGCAGGACGATGAAACTCAGATCCAGCTCCGCGATTTTCTTTGCGATTTCGGCGCGCATTTCTGCCGTGGTTTTTTCTTTTCCTTTCAGCCAGTCCGAATCCGACAGGGCTTTCAGGGCTCCGCTGGCATCGGGGACCCCGGGTATCACGGCGGCGATCTGCGCGAGCGGAGCCAGTCTTCGGGCGGTCGCTCGGGTGTAATCCATGAGCGTGCGGGTAGTGTCAGTCAGCATTTCCTTCTCTTTAAGATCTGCCCGTTCGACGTCTGTAAGCCGTTTTTTTTCTTCTTCGGCAATGATGCCTGCGACCGGCAACAGAAGTGATGCCACCAGTGACGTATCACTGCCGTCAAGCCAGGGGGAAATGCTCAGGACATACGTCCGTTCTTCTTTCTGTTCATCCAGTGCCGTGCGCAGCAGGTTCAGGAGGCTGGTTTTTCCCGTCCCCCAGGCTCCTTCGATACCAACTACGGCACTGCCCTCCCGTCCGATCCCCTGAATGGCACGGGCTAGCTCGGTGGCAATGTAGGTAAATCCGTAGCGATCTTCCTCCGGTGTGCTGACGGCCCGGTCGGGGTGTTTTCCGGACAACTGCGGTTCTGTTGAATGAGCCATGGTTACAGATCTCCGTACAGGCCACGCAGACCATTCAGCGCATCAGCCAGGATTCCTTCACTGCAGCGCGCAACCAGCTCACGAATCAGCGTTTCGAAGTCGTCTGGCGGCAGGAAGATCCGCAGCCCGTCGAGGCCAAAAAAGCCGTCCTTTGAGGCGTTACCCGGTGGTGAGAACATCACGTGCTCACCGTGGTGGCCATGCGCGAGTGCGTCCGGATGACGGGCATACAGGGTGAACAGGCCCAGCAGCTCCGAGAAATGGGCCCAGCCGAACGGGACGACAAAATCCTGGCCGGTGATCAGCAGGTGCAGGCGCGGAACTTCATACCAGCCGCCGGGCCGCGGGGCGATCTCCTGTCCGTCCACCTGAATATCAAACCGCAGTGTACCCGCTTCTATCGTCTCCCTGACTGCCGGGATCACGGGGTGAGTGGCCTCTGCCAGCTGGCGCGCATCCTCCTCGCACCAGGACTCGCCCCGCAGCGCCAGCGGGAAAAGCGCCTGCAGGCGTGGCAGGATGAAGATCTGCGCCAGGGCCTCCTCCGGGAAGGTACGCAGATCGAAGCACTGTGACGCCAGCGGGCGCAGCAGCCGTTCGGCGTAGCCCTGGTCGATGATCGGACGCTGACGCAGCGTCGCAAGAAAGTCCGTGTATTCGGCGGCCGGCGCTACTCCCTGCAGGTGAAAAATGCCCTGCAGGTACGGCAGATCGACAGGCATATTATGTTCCGTCTGCCAGGCCAGCAGTTCCCCGGTGATGTCCAGCAGCATCTGCAGGGCCGGGCGGGTCACCAGCCGGTTGCGGCCGTGGACACAGCCTTCCTGGGCCAGGCCGAGCAGCAGCCGCAGTTCGTCACGGGTGACCGGCGCCAGGCCGAAGGTCTGGCCGAGCATAATTTTGCGGTACATCTGGCGGATGGCCTCATCGCGATCGGCGAGCAGCGCCAGATAGCTGTCCTCCGGGGCGGCGGTTTTCAGCGCGCTGTCGAGAAAGCGTTCCGCCAGGGCATTCACCGAGGTGTTTTCGTGGCCGGCACGAATTTTCAGTGCCTCGATGAGTTTTTTGTGAAAGCGCAGGGTCAGCTGGCTCAGCATGGTGGATCCTGTCATGGGCTAAGTTTAGTGGGAGGTAATTTGCATGAATGAATATACTTTACGTGAGTTAATCATCAATATTTAATTCAGTCAATTTGATGACATGATGTCACTTATCATCATGTGATACCTCGCGGTTCTTCTTTTTTCACTGAGATCCGATTTCTGTGAGTTCCGGATCTTACCGAACCACCCCGGTGCGCTGTATCCACAAAACACAATATGTGCCACTCGTTCAGCTGCTGGTTCTCCTATATGTTGTGTTACTTCCCTGCCCCGTGACCGCCTGCTCAGTACCGAAAAAGGGCGCTTTGCTTATTCACTGACCGTGGTACACTTCCGGAAACTCTTAAATAGACAAAAAATCGGATCACATCGAAAAGGGCTTCCGGTAATTTAACCGCGTGGCTATACGGCTGATTATTATCAGCCTGAAAATAATGACGTCAGTGGAAAATCACACTGGTGACAGACACAGGGTGATACGCAGCTGATTATGCCGTGTATTATAATTACCCTTAGTGACTATTTCTTTTAAAAGGAAACATATGAAAACTCCAATTCCATTACATGACGTTCTTGTTGAGCTGGAAAATGCAGGTCATAGCGAGCTGTGGATGGCATCCCCGCGAGGGAAAACCTGTTTTGAAGTTCATCCCCTTGATCAAAGCCAGTGGTATCTGCCAAACATCATCACCCGTGATGGACGAACAGTGGCTCACAGGGAAAAACGTCCTAATGGCTGGCTGCTTTCAGGTGACTGGAAAAACATCGATTGTCGATCCGGCGCAGCGGCACCTTACGATGCAGAATTCCTGGAAGACGATTGGAAATTTAACCTTATTGGAAGTGTTAAATAATAAGGCGGGATTTCTCAGTAAAGGAGGGATTATGTGTGATTTATGCAGGGCGGACGGGAATTTCTTTCACTCGGCTGAATGCGTATATGACCAGCTGGTCAGTGAGTACCCCGTGATGTGGCTGCGGGACTCGACCCGGATCGGCGCCTGCTACACGCTGCGTGAACTGCTGTCTCCGGAAGGGATGGTGCTGGCCATACAGAACGCGCCTCCCGTGACGGGATGGCGGCTGCGCATTCAGTATAACGAGGCCACTGACGAAGAGATTAATCCGCAGTACGGGGACTGTACCGAGCTGGCCTCCAGGGCGGACGCCCTGTTGGCCTTTGAGCCGTTCCGTGAAGGCGCTACGTCAGTATGACCGGCGGGATTTTTCATTTACAGAACCATACAGAAGGGTACTGGCATTATGGGAAGCATGAAAGACCAGATGATGGATATTGAATCTGAACGATTTGATAAATGGCTTGCGGAAAATTATCCGGATGTTGTCCCCGGCTCAGAAGAATGGGAACAGGCCGCTAACCTTTATTACTGGGAACAGGAGTATCTCGCCGATCAGGCTCAGTGGGATCATGAACACGGGCTGTTTGTGGCTTCCCTGAACAATGTGCATCAGCGTTACCTACACGCTAGGCAGGAGTTGAAGGGGCTGTATACCCTGCTCGATACAGAGCAGCCTGAACTGGTGTACAGGATGTCTTTCGTCCATGCCGTGACGGTCATGGAGGCGTACCTAATGTACTGCGCCAGGGCTCTGCTGGAAGAGGATTTGCCGCTTACACGGTTCAGGGATGAGTTTTATATGAAGTCCGATAAAATCAAAAATCCGGTAAAACATGCTGCCCGTGACATGGCTCTTTCTCTGTTCCGGCCTGCGGCGCAGAATTTTGTTTCCCGGATGACGTTTCATAACGTAAAAACCATTGAGCGCTATTTCGGGACTGTGCTTCATATACCGCCCGTCTGGCCAACTGAGCCGCTGGGTATCATCGCAGACTGGCGAAACGATCTGGTACACCGCAACGGTGTGGATGAGCATGATGTGCCACGAGTGATATCAGCGCCGCAGCTGCAGAGCGCCCTGCAGAAAGTGTCGGATCTGATAGAGGCTGCAGATCATTCCCTGCGTCTGGAAGTGGACTATTTTGGTAACTCGCGTACCGAAGAAAACCGGGAAATCATTGCGGCTGCACTGCGCATATCCCCGGGCGGAGAATCATCCTGATGACCGGACTCGTTACCCTGGGAGGGTATTCGACCACAGGGGCTCAGTTACCTGTTTCTATCGACTATCCGGCGGCGCTTGCCCTGCGTCAGATGGCACTGGTTCAGGACGAACTGCCGAAATACCTGCTGGCCCCGGAAGTGAGTGCCCTGCTCCACTATGTGCCCGACCTTCACCGCAAGATGCTTCTTGCTACCCTGTGGAACACCGGCGCCCGTATTAACGAAGCACTGGCCCTGACCCGGAGTGATTTTTCCCTGGCAACGCCCTACCCGTTCGTGCAGCTGGCCACACTCAAACAAAGAGCTGAAAAAGCCGCCAGAACTGCTGGCCGTGCGCCCGTCGGCAGTCAGACTCACCGGCTGGTACCGCTTTCTGATGCGAACTATGTCGGTCAACTGGAGATGATGGTGGCCACGCTGAAAATTCCTCTTGAACGACGTAATAAGCGAAGCGGCAGAACCGAGAAGGCACGCATCTGGGAGATCACCGACCGGACGGTCCGCACCTGGCTCAGCGAAGCAGTTGAAGCCGCAGCGGCCGACGGGGTGACGTTCTCCGTGCCGGTGACCCCGCACACGTTCCGTCATTCCTACGCGATGCACATGCTGTATGCCGGTATACCACTGAAGGTGCTGCAGAGTTTGATGGGGCATAAGAGCATCAGTTCGACTGAGGTGTATACGAAGGTGTTTGCGCTCGATGTCGCGGCACGGCACCGGGTGCAGTTCCAGATGCCGGGCGATGAGGCGGTAGCGTTGCTAAAAAATAGATGATTAAGATAGCAAGATAGTAACTTATTATCTTGCTATCTTATTAAGTTATTAAGTTATTAAGTTATTAAGTTATTATTTTAATCTAGATTTTTCAATGAGTTGAGATATTTCTTCTCGCGATAAATTTTCTAACGCCATCACTGCAGCTCTAACTACATCTGATCTATTGACTCTCCTGTTCCCTGATAACATCTCTTCCCTTATGACATTATCAATTGAGCTCAAATTCTCTTCAGCAAGAGAGATGCTGACTGGTTTTGCTTTACTAGTCGCAGGTTTATTACTTGGTTCGTCAAGATTTTTTGCAGTAAGGCCAGCGGAACCTCCGTTTATAAACGAAGCTTCATCCTTTGGCGGCGTATGTGCTCTATTTCTCACAGAATGATCTCCTTAACCAGAGCTTCAATTTCTTCTTGGGCTTTGATGTTCTGTGTTTCAAAAATAGTCATTGATTCGGCCCAGGCATCCCTGTGAGCTTTTCTGTCACATACGCGAGCATTAGACAGATTCATTTCCGGAAAGTCTTTGAGAACATCCGCCGCCTGATTAGCTTCATTAACGAACATGTTAGTTGGTGTCATATTCAACACTAAATACCCACGTACAGACTCGTTGAAATCTTTAGCAGCAGTAAAAACAGAGCATGTATGAGGCACAACATCCAAATCCATTTGGGACGGTCGTAAAGGGGAAATAAACACATCTGCAGCCATTAATCCACTTCGCATCTCTGCACTGTCACGGCCAGCACAATCGGCGATTACAAAGTCATAAGATTTTTCATGCTCTTTAAGCATGGCTTTGATGTTGCCGGATGCTCCAGTCACAGGCATATGAGGCAAGTTCTCTGGTCGATTGTTATACCAGGTCAGCACTGATTTTTGATCGTCGGCATCTACAATGAGAACTCGCTTTCCTAATGCCATGAGATATGCAGCGATGGAAACTGCGAGCGTACTTTTACCTACTCCACCTTTTTGACTACCAAGAACAATGATCATATTCCGCACACCTTGTTTGTTATCTTATTAAGATAATAGGATAACAAACATTAATTTTCAATATGCGCCAGAGTTGATGTTTTGTTATCATATTAACTTAACATGTTAACAATTTAATTTAATTCAATACATTAAGATACAATATTATTATCTTGCGATCTTGATAAGAAATTACGATAACAAGATAATATCTTGTTATCGTAATCGCACTTTTGAGTGAAGGAGTAAAGCAATGGACCTGGTGTGGAAAAAAAATCCAAGGGGAAGGCTTGAAAGGAAACTGAATCTGGCAGAGAGAGAGGCATTGCTGCATGTGTTCAGCAACGGTCGAAAACCCGCTCAGGCTGATTTACGTATAGCAAATTCTGTGCTTGAAGAAATGGACCGCCGTAAGTTGTGGTTAAAATGCGATTGCGTCGAACATGACCCGAACATTGAAGGTCCTTTTAACTGCGAGGTTAACGTTGCCAGGTTACGCCACGTCAAGACGACAAGACAGCATGATGAACAGTGCCCTTTGTTCAGGCTAAAGAAAAGTAAGGATGCTGATAACACTATCACTGAAGGAAAAACCAGCCCACTAAATCCGGTTGGCGGGAATGACTGGTTACCTGACAAGAAGAAAGACACCAAAATCACCGCTGTGGAAGGGCCGGTAGAGCCCCGTAAGCGTCGACGCAAAACTCTTAAACCCATTCCGGCTCTGGGCCGAAAATTGCTGACTCTCATTCAGGCAGCTGGCCTGAACCAACTTGAACTAGTACCTGAATATAAAAGTCCGGGGTTAGTCGGTTCGGTCAAAAGAATAAAAGAAGTTCTGGATGAACATACAATGGGCAACGGAACACAGCTTAATATGCTGTTCAGTTGCGCACCCTGGCTGTCCCTCGAACGGATTAACGACATGCTGACTCAGCTGGAAGTCTCACTGCAGACTGATAGCAGTGATAAGGAGGCATGCGTGTATATCATTGGTATTGCGACCGATGCCAATCGGGAAGAAGTAACCTTTAGCGTTCGGAGTAATACTTTTACCCATAGGCCTGAAGCCCGAGTCAGTATCAATGGAGAAAGCACCTACAACACTGGCAGTCGGGCCCCATACTGGGCAATTCTGGAATACCGCAGAGGTAGGGATGGCAAGGTTTACTGCCATGAGGGCTATGCGCATGCTGCGTATACGCTTGATAATCCTGTGCCTGTGGATAGCAACAAAGAACGCGACACACTGAAGGTAATAATAAACGCCAGCAGCTATGCTGGCCGTCAGGAAAATCATCCGGATGCTATCAGCCTCAGCAAGCCACTTTTCACGTCTAAAAGCACTAAAAATGGGGTGGAGGAGGTCATTCATCCTGACTTCATACTGAATGTGGTTCCGAGCAAAGAAAACATAGTTACCACTTTCATCATCGAAACAATGGGCTCTGAATCCGAGGAGTATGTCGAGCGTAAACTGCAAACACATAGCTGGATGGAGCAGGAAGGTGTGCTCTTAACTGATCCTCCGGGTTGGCCAGAACATTCAGACAGGACATTTAACAGCTTCCTGCTCAAACACATCTTTAGTGCAGGGAAAATGCACAAATAGTTCAGGCAGCGGTTTTGAATTCGAATAGTGACAATGCACCCTCAGCCAGATGTGGAAAGGACGCACTTAAGTGTGACAAACGACACTCAGGACTGAGGGGAGATGTGACAAGCTGCACTGAACTAAATGTGACAAATTGCCCTCATTAAGTGTATTTAAAGCACAAAATTGGAACCATGTAGTTCCAGAAAACCAGCCTGGGGAAAGGAAGACAAACTGTTCTGTGACAAATCACCCTGAGAGCTTTAACTCTAGAGTGACAAACCACCGTGCTAATTGTGACAAATCACCCTCAAAACTCACTCAGGTGTAATCGACATTATGTCGCTGAAAGAAAAGACTATATGAGTCGTCTGGCGTCCTTTCTTTTTCTCTATATAAGACAGGCGCATTGGCGTTCTGCTGTTAATCTCATCGACACTCGCCTGCAGGAACCTACGGCGAAAGTCCGGCATACGCTGATAACTTTGCGGAAGCTGATAGCGCTCCATGATCCAGTCTATTTTCAGGGATACCACGCCAGAGCCATCCGGCTTACGGTACTGGCATAGTGACTCGTACAGGCGCATGGCATAGGGATTGGTGATCTCTTTCGTTTCACTTAGTCGGAACTGTGTGAAACGGTTCTGAAGGCCAATAAAGAAAGGAATGAGGTACGGGTTAATATGAACGCTGTAGAGCCCTCTGGAGGGACTATGGGCACGTTTGATGAACCAGGGAAAGGACTCATAACCTTTTTCTTCCCCGGCATCCTCTTCAGGCCGATAAAAGACCACTTCTTTACCCGCGAATCCCTTGAGAGCCTGACGGATATCTTTGCTTGCCTCGGCGGAGGTCAACCCGAAGGTTTCCGCATACTTGGCGACCTGAATTTCACATATACCGTCATGCTCCTGCAGCGTACCGTCAGATTTTCTGATCTGGTCCACAAAGAGATAAAGCATACGCTTTTGATCGCGAGATAGACTGTATGCCGCCTCAGTCAGTTCGTTTGACTGGACAATTCGCGGGCTATTCTTACGTTTTTTATGGTTGATAACCGCAACTTCCGTCATGACAGGTCCGTGTAAAGTGTGACAGGAATTTAGATTGTCACACTAATTGAAAAAGAGTCAACAGGTTGGGATAACTTTGTGGAATACAACAAATCATGAGGGCAATTTGTCACAGGGTTAAGGGCAATATGTCACACTTTAAGATGGAGATTGAGGGTGATTTGTCACCCTGAAAGGGCAGATTGTCACACAGATCCTTCTCAAACCCGCATGAATAAAGGGCTGAGAGGTGTTCTAAAAAGGTAAACCTAACAACCCTTTAAAAAGATCTTATAAAAATATGCCCGTGGATAAGTGGATAAACAGAGTGGGGTATCCATTAAACACCGAGCGTAAGCAGAATTTATCCGTGCAGTTCCCTGGTGCTTCCTCGCTCACTCGCGGGCTTCGCCCTGTCGTTCGGCTGCGGCGAGCACTACTGGCTCTCTCTGAAAAGCGAAATTTAACCGATCCTCGCTATGGGGATATCTTTCCAGCGTGTGGTGTACGCAGGGGAGAGCATATCGCGTTTCATCTGCCATGCAGGCGCAATCCCTCGTCCTGCAAACCAGACCTGTCCCAGCCCGGAATGATTAATGCCATCGAGAACCTTCATCAGCTCAGCGCTGTGAGGACGTGGAGGACGTTCGTCGAACAGCTGCAGCTGCGAAACGCCGGAGCTGGTGAAGTCATTCAGCATCACACCGGCTTTGGCATACCGTTGCCCATCCTTCCAGATTCGCTCCAGAGCCGCTGTGGCGGCCGCAATGATGTCCCGGGTGTCCTGAGTGGGGGTAAGCAGTTTCTCCGTGGCCACGTTGCCGTAGTAAGGCTCTTTAACAGCGAACGGAGACGTTTTGATGAATACGGAAATATGCCGGCAATACTGGCGCTCTTTACGCAGCTTTTCTGAGGCCCGCTCTGCGTACTGACAGACAGCCTGGCGGAGCGAATCGTATTCAGTGATCTTCTCGCCAAAACTGCGGCTGCAGACAATCTGTTGTTTAGTAGGCGGTGCTTCTTCAAGCGACATGCAGCTTTCCCCGTTCAGTTCGCGCACTGTTCGCTCGAGAACGACGGAGAAATTTTTCCGGATGAAGGCCGGGTTCGTCAGGGCCAGATCGAGCGCGGTCCTGATGCCAAGAACATTGAGCTTGCG
Source organism: Enterobacter hormaechei subsp. hoffmannii (assembly GCF_001729745.1). GTDB lineage: Bacteria > Pseudomonadota > Gammaproteobacteria > Enterobacterales > Enterobacteriaceae > Enterobacter > Enterobacter intestinihominis. Next base: position 138 of record NZ_CP017187.1, on the reverse strand, counting down.
TGCAATACGGTTTCCCACGCCCCAGATCTCTTCGACCGGCTGCAGTGAAAGCAGTTTCCGCGTTCGCTGAGGATTCCCCCGGGTCAGGGCGAGCACGCCACGAAACTGTTTCCACTCCTTTGAGGCCCACTGGGCTGA